>DASPZC010000257.1:0-6465 GCA_035636455.1 Xanthobacteraceae bacterium | reverse complement strand
GAATTCGGATTGCTCCGCTCGGTCTCCTCCAAGTTCCTTGAGAATATTTGCACCCATGGCCGTCAGCCTGACATTCACGTTGTAATCCACCAACTCCGAGCATCCGCACCGGAGTGCAAGTGATGATCAAGCACATCCGGGTCAAAAATGGTTGGCGGCAAAAATCGATCTATGACTAGCGAATTGGATAATTGCCCTTCCTGAGAGAAGGGTGACAGTTCATTCCGGAGACATGGGTTACACACTGGGCCTTTTGCGAGGAGAGCAAAAGTGCCCTGGAGGGAGTGTAACCCGATGGATGAACGGCTCAAGTTCGTCGCCCGGCTGCTGGACGGGGAGAAGATGGCGGTGCTGTGCCGCCAGTTCGGCATCTCGCGCAAGACCGGCTACAAGATCCTCACGCGCTACAATGAGATCGGCCTGGAAGGGCTCACCGACCGCTCGCGCCGGCCCTACCGCCACGCCAATCAGCTGCCCTTCCAGATCGAGACGCGGATCGTGCGTCTGAAACAGGACAAGCCGAGCTGGGGCGCGCCGAAGATCAGGGAAAAGCTGGCGCGGCTCTATCCGGATGTGCACACGCCGGCGATCAGCACCGTGCATGCGGTTCTCGACCGCCACGGCTTGGTCAAGCGCAGAAGGGGGCGCCGCAACAGGGCGAAGGGAACGGCGCTCTCCCTTCCTGGCCAGCCCAATGACCTGTGGTGCGCCGACTACAAGGGCGAGTTCATGCTCGCCGATCGGCGCTATTGCTACCCGCTGACGATCACCGACTTCGCCAGCCGCTACCTCTTCGCATGCGAGGCGCTCTCCACCACCAAGGAAACCTATGCCTTCACGGTATTCGAGGCCGTTTTCAGGGAGTTCGGCCTGCCCAAGGCCATCCGCACCGATAACGGCGTTCCCTTCGCAAGCCCCCATGCGCTCTTCGGGCTGAGCAAGCTGTCGGTCTGGTGGCTCAGGCTCGGCATCGAGATCGAGCGCATCAAGCCAGGCCACCCACAGCAGAACGGCCGCCATGAACGCATGCATCTGACCTTGAAACTCGAGACCACCAAGCCGGCCGGCAACAACTTCCTGCAGCAGCAGGCCAAGTTCAACGACTTCATCGACTGCTACAACAACGAGAGGCCGCACCAGGCGCTGAACATGCGCTATCCGACAGAACGATACGTGCCTTCAACGCGCCCCTACAGAGGCCTGCCGGACCTCGATTACCCATTCCACGACAAGACCGTCACCGTGACCTCGTGTGGGCGCATCTGCTCCAATCGGCAGAAAATCAATCTCAGTACCGTCTTCGCCGGCCAAAGCGTCGGCATCAAACAGGTCAGCGAGCACATTTAGCTCGTCAGCTTCATGGACTATGATCTCGGATACTTCGACCACGAGACATGCAGACTCGAACCGATCGAGAACCCCTTCGGACCGAAAGTGTTACCCATGTCTCCGGAATAAACCGTAACCTATGTGTCCGGAACGGACCCTTAGGGGCTTGGTACAGCTGGGTGGATTCGAACCACCGACCTCCTGATCCACAGTCAGGCGCTCTAAACCAGCTGAGCTACAGCTGCACGCGGCCTTTTTTCGGCGCGCGGAACCTAGGTGCTAAGGGCGGGATTGGCAAGGCTCGGGCGGCGGCGGGCGCATGAAGTTGGCGGCCGGATCAGCGGCGCATCGCAGCACGTAGCGGAGTGGTGCGGTGCAGGCCCGCGGTCCACAAATCGTTTGCGGCCATGGTTCGAGACGCGCCTGCGGCGCTCCCCATGCGGGCGGAGTTCATCGAGAACCTCATCCCGAGGAGGCCCCGCGTGCTTCGAGACGCGAGGCCTGCGGCCTCGCTCCTCAGCATGAGGGCGGAGGGTGTGGCGGCGTTCCAGGCCGTGTTTGTTAGGCCGGTAACCCCCTCACCCCGACCCTCTCCCCTACGGGGGCCCCTACGGGGAGAGGGAGTCTGCGCGTGTGGAGAGGACCCCACGCGGCGCCGCGTTGCGGCGCCACCCTCCCCTTTGGGGAGGGATCAAGAATAGCGAAGCCCGGGCGACTGGCCCGGGCTTCGAACGCAGCACAACTGAACTTTGCTTCGATCCCGGGTCGGCGGCGCGGCACTGCGTGCTGCGCCGCGCCCGGGAAAAGCGGCCTTAGGCGACCTTCTTGAACGCCTTGGTGACGCCGGTCTTGAACGGCTCGGCGGTGTCGGTCGCCAGCTTCTGCGCGGCGGCGGTGAGTTCCTTGCTCTGCTCGGTGAGAGCCTCGAACTGCTTGCGCGCATGCGCGGTGGTCAGCTCGACCACCTCGGAGAGCGACTTGACCGCAAGCAGCTCGCCCGCCAGGTCGAACGCCGCGTTGGCGTTGGCGCGGGCGGCCTCGATGAGCTTGAGATTGTAGTCGACCGTGCCCTTCATGGCGGTCGTGTAGGTGTCCTCGAGCACGTCGGTCGCCTCTTCGGTCGCGGCCTTCACCTTCTCGTAGGCGTCCTTCGCCTGGGCGACGCTCTTCTCGGCGATCTCGCGGAACGCCGCCGGAACCTCGATCTTGGGCAGATCGAATTTCGGGATGTCGAACTTGGGCAGCTCGAACAGCGGGACGATCGGCGTGGCGGAAGTCTTGGGTTTCGCCTTCGCGGTGGTGGTCTCGTTCATGGCACTCCTCGCAGGGGCGGCGAATTTGCCGGGTACCCGGACCTGCCGCCCGTGCCGGTCCGATCCTCACAATTTTCGCTTTCTGGCCTTGATCCGCGGTTCGGCGGGCGCCGTTGCCCACCGATGCGGCTATTGAGCGCCCTTTATATAGCACGATGAATGGTGCAATGCAATAGGAAATATTGCGATGCACCAAAAAGCCGGAATTGGGCCACATTCTCCCGCCCGGACCGGGCAAGACCTTGAACAGTCACCGAGAAATTCCGCAATGGAAATCCGGCGCGCAAGGCCCGGACATTAAGCCGCACGCCGGCCATTGCAGGTGCGAAGGCACCGCCGCGGATTTTTCAGGCCTTGCGCTTGGCGGCGTCCGAGGCCGTGGCGGCCGCGCTCGCGCCGAGCTCCTTGGCCTGCTCGGCCAGGGTGCGCATCTGCGCCTGCACGAACTCGGTCTGCAGCCGGACGACCTCTTCCACGTTGCGCGCCTGGGCCAGCTTCTGCGCGAACTCGAACGAGGTCGCGACGTTCTGCTCGGCGAAGCTCATGGCCTTGCGGCGCATGTCGGTCGCGCCCGCCTGGGCGGCCGCCGCCTGCCCTTCGACCTGGGCGACCGCCTGCTGGGCCGCGGCGATGAAGCCGTCGAACGCCTTCTTGGCCTGCTCGACGCTCTTTTCGGCCATGTTGCGCATTTCGGCCGGTATTTCAAAGCTCGACATGGGGTCCCTGGCCATCCTGGCTCTCCTGGCGTTCGTGCCTCTATTCTCGACATGCTGTTGCACGCCGATCGGTTCCGGCCGGCGTTAAGGTTATCCCCGTCTCGCACAGGGCCGCGGGCGGCGCGGCGTGGACGCACCCTCGGGTGCGCATTAAGACTCGGTTTACCGTGCGTCGCCGCCTGGTCGAGCCGATGACCCTGTCCGACCCTCTCCTATCCTACCTCCGCGATGCGCGCTTGGCGAACCATGCAGCCGCCGCGGCGCCGGCTTGGCTGTGGGCGGCCGACGGGACCCGGGTGCTGTGGGCCAACGCCGCCGGGGCGGCGCTGCTCGGCGCGGCAAATCCATCCGTTCTCGCCGAGCGGCGCATGTCGGCGACCCAGCCGCTCGCCGCGCAGGTAATGCGCCTCGCCGGCACCTTGCCGCACGGCGGCGCGCCGCGGCTCGAGCGCCTGCGCGGGATCGGCGCCGGCGTCGGCCGCACGGTGGCGTGCGCGTGCTCGCGCTTCTCGCTCGCGAACGGCATGCCGGCAATCCTCATCGCGGCGGCGGAATCGGTAGGCCCGGCCTTGCCGCTCGCCGAACGGATGGCGCGCCTGTTCGCCGGATGCGGCGCGCCGGTCGCCGCGTTCCTGCCCGACGGCACCCTCGTGCACGCGACGCCTATCGCGGCCGCCCGCCTGGGCGCAGCGAGGAACCTCACGGCGCTGGGCGCCGATCAGATCGCGGCGCAGGCGCGCAACGAGGGACGGGCCAGCGGCGACACCGCGATCGGGCCGGCGACGATCGAGCGGATCGGCAGCGGCGCCACGGCGGTGCTCGTCGTCTCATTTGCGGACACGCCGCAGATCCCATTGGCCGAGACGCCGCAGTTCACCTCTGCCCGCGTGCGGGGAGAGAGCCTGCCCTCGGGCAACGACCCGAGGGTCGACGCGCGAAGCGAGCCGGGTGAGGGGGCCTCTACGCAAGGCGCACTTCCTCTGAGGCCCCCTCACCCCGACCCTCTCCCCGCAAGCGGGGAGGGGGAGCCCGCGCTCTCCGCAAGCGGGGCGAGGGAGCCCTCGGCGCCGCCGGCAAAACCCGAACGGCGCCATCCGCTGCGCTTCGTCTGGCAGATCGATCCGAGCGGCGTCTTCACGCTGAGCACCAGCGAGTTCGCCGAAGCGATGGGGCCGCGCACGCTCGCCGTCATCGGCCAGTCGTGGCGCGACGTTGCGGACGCGCTCGGGCTCGACCCCGACGGCCGCATCGAGCAAGCGGTGGCCTCGCGCGACACCTGGAGCGGCATCCACGTAGCTTGGCCGGTCGACGGCCTCGACGAGCGCGTCGACGTGGAATTGTCCGGCCTGCCCACGTTCGAGCGCGACCGCACCTTCCGCGGCTATCGCGGCTTCGGCGTCTGCCGCGACGTCGAGCGCCTCAACGCGGCCGCGGCGCGGCAGCCCGAGCTGACGCCGGCCCCACCGGCGGACGCGCGCGCCGCGGAGGAGTCCGCAGAGGACGTGCCGGCACCTGAGCCTTCCGCCCCGGCGAGTCCGACGGCGCAGCCCGAGCAGAAACCGCTGCTCACCCTGGTGCCGGCATCGAAGAACGTGGTGCCGTTCCGCGGCGCCGCGCCCGCCGCCGACAAGCGGCCGGCGCTCAGCCCGGTCGAGCGCACCAATTTCCGCGAGATCGGCAAGGTGCTCGGCGCGGAAGACGAAGGCGGGGACGCGGCATCGGCTGCCCCGGCCGGTGCGGCAGCGGAGCCGGTCGAAACAATCGAGGGGCCGGTGCCGCCCACCCCCGCCGAACCGCCGCCCGCGGCGGCCGACGTCGCCCCGGCGATCGAGCCGGACGTGCTGGACCGCCTGCCGGTCGGAGTCTTGGTCTACCGCGGTGCACGCCCGCTGCACGCCAACCGCACGCTGCTCGACTGGACCGGCTATGCGGACCTGCCGGCGATGGCGGACGCGGGCCTCGACTATCTGTTCGAGGAGGCGGGCGTCGCGGCGATCGAGAGCGGCGGCGCGGCCCGCGCGCTCACGCTGGCGACCCGCGACGGCGCCACCATGCCGCTCGAGGCGCAGCTCTCCTCGGTGCCGTGGGACGGCGGCAGCGCGCGCATGCTGGTCCTCGCCAAGGCGCCGGCGGAGGACCGGCACAAGAGCGCCGAGCTGGCGCTGCGCGCGATCGAGGCGGAGAACCGCGAGCTCAAATCGATCCTCGACACGGCGACCGACGGCGTCATCGTGCTCGAGCGCGACGGCCGCATCGTCACGCTCAGCCGCAGCGCCGAGGCGCTGTTCGGCTACGAGGCGCACGAGATCAAGGGCTATCCGCTCATCGACCTCCTCGCGCCGGAGAGCCACCGGGCCGCCCAGGACTATCTCGACGGGCTGACCCGCAACGGCGTCGCCAGCGTGCTCAACGACGGCCGCGAGGTGATCGGCCGCGTGCGCCAGGGCGGGCTGATCCCGCTGTTCATGACCATGGGGCGCATCGGCGAGAGCGGCGACAAGTTCTGCGCGGTGCTGCGCGACATCACCCAGTGGAAGCGGGCGGAGGAGGACCTGCTCGCCTCCAAGCGCCAGGCCGAGCGCGCCTCCTCGGCCAAATCCGACTTCCTGGCGAAGATCAGCCACGAGATCCGCACGCCGCTCAACGCGGTGATCGGCTTCTCCGAGGTGATGATGGAGGAGCGGTTCGGGCCGATCGGCAACGAGCGCTACCGCGAATATCTCAAGGACATCCACGCGTCGGGCGGGCATCTCGTGTCGCTGATCAACGACCTGCTCGACCTGTCCAAGATCGAGGCGGGCAAGCTCGACCTGACCTTCACCAGCGTCAACCTCAACGGCCTGGTGCAGCAGTGCGTCGCCCTGATGCAGCCGCAGGCGAACCGCGAGCGCATCATCATCCGCACCTCGCTGGCGCCGACCCTGCCGCAGGTCGTGGTCGACGCGCGCTCGATCCGCCAGATCGTGCTCAATCTGCTGTCGAACTCGATCAAGTTCACCGGCGCCGGCGGCCAGGTGATCGTCTCCACCGCGCTCACCGACCGCAGCGAAGCGGTGCTGCGCGTGCGCGACACCGGGGTCGGCATGAGCGAGAAGGAGATCGAGGCG
>DASPZC010000256.1:0-6698 GCA_035636455.1 Xanthobacteraceae bacterium | reverse complement strand
TCGAGGGCCGCGACGACGCCGGCGCCAGGCTGGTGCGCCGCGCCGTTGCGGCGTCCGGCGGCCATGCGACCCTGGTTCGTGCCGCCCCGGCGGTGCGCGCCGCGGTCGACGTCTTCGAGCCGCAGGAGCGCGGGCTTGCCGCCTTGACCCGGCGGGTCAAGGAGAGCTTCGACCCGCGCGGGGTGCTGGGCCCGGGACGCATGTACGCAGGCACGTGATTCGATGCAGACGAACTTCAGCCCCGCCCAGCTGGCCGATCCGGCGGTGGCGGAATCCGAACGCATCGTGCGCACCTGCGTCCACTGCGGGTTTTGCACTGCAACATGCCCGACCTACGTGCTGCTCGGCGACGAGCTCGACAGTCCGCGCGGGCGCATCTACCTGATCAAGGACATGCTGGAGCACGACCGTCCGGCGAGCGCCGAGGTCGTCAAGCACATCGACCGCTGTCTCTCCTGCCTCGCGTGCATGACCACCTGTCCGTCCGGCGTGCATTACATGCACCTCGTCGATCACGCGCGCGTGCATATCGAGCGCACCTACCGCCGGCCGCTGCTCGATCGCTGGCGACGCGCCGTGCTCGCCAGTGTGATTCCCAATCCCTTGCTGTTCCGGTTGAGCTTGGCCGCGTCGTTATTGGCGAAACCGCTCGCGCCGCTCCTGGCGTTCTTCGGGTTCGCGCGCGTTGCCGCGATGCTGCGGCTTGCCGGCGCGATGCCGATCTCCTGGACCGCGCCGGGCGCGCGCACCTATTCGGCCGGGCGCGAGCGCAAGGCGCGGGTGGCGATTCTGTCGGGCTGCGCCAATCAGGTGCTCCGGCCGGCGATCAATGCGGCGGCGATCCGGCTGCTCACCCGGCACGGGGTCGAGGTCGTCGTGCCGCAGGGCGAGGTTTGCTGCGGCTCGCTGACCCATCACCTCGGCCGCGAGCATGAAACCCTCGAATTTGTGCGCCGCAACATCGACGTTTGGACGCGCGAAATCGAGGGCAGGGGCCTCGACGCCATCCTGGTGACCGCATCGGGCTGTGGGACGACCATCAAGGATTATGGTTTTATGCTGCGCAATGATCCGGCCTATGCAACAAATGCGGCGAGAGTCGCGGCGCTGGCGCAGGACATCGCGGAATATTTGATGAAAATCGAGCTGACACCTGCGGCCCGCGAGCAAGCTCTCGTCGTCGCCTATCAGTCGGCCTGCTCGTTGCAGCACGGCCAGCAGATCGCGGCGGAGCCGAAAGCGCTGCTCGCCAAGGCGGGATTTCAAGTGCGCGACGTTCCCGAGGGGCACCTGTGCTGCGGGTCGGCGGGCACCTACAACATGCTGCAGCCCGAGCTTGCCGCGCGCCTGCGCGACCGCAAGCTCGCGAACATCGCCGCGGTTTCGCCGGACGTCATCGCCACCGGCAATATCGGCTGCATCGCCCAGCTCAAGACCGGGACCAGGACCCCGATCGTGCACACCGTGGAGCTTCTCGACTGGGCAACCGGCGGACCCGTGCCGGCGGAGCTGGCGCGATCGCGCGAGGCGGCGACATGACGGGATGAACGAATCGTGGGGTGCGAAGGCGGGTTCGGGCGCGCGCTCCGACCGCCGAGATGCCAGAGCGTGAAAGCAGAACAGGAGGACAACATGGCTGCTGCGCGGAAATCGAGAAAAGGCAAGAAAGCGAAGAAAGGTCGGAAAGCCGCATACAAGAAGGCGGCAAAGAAGAGCCGCAAATACGCAGCCAAGCGCAAGGCCGCGAAGGCACGGCGGCCGGCCAAGAAGGTCGCCCGCAAGGCCAAGCGCGCGGCGCCCAAGAAGGCGGCCAAGAAGCCCGCCAAGGCCGCGGCTCCGGCGAAGTCTCCGACATTGCCGCTGCCGCCTCCGCGTCCGGTCGCGCCGCCGCGACCGGTCCCGCCGCGTCCGGTGCCGCCGCCCGCGGGCGCCACTCCGCCCGCTCCGCGACCGGCTCCGAGCCCGGGAACTTCTCCCGGGTCGCCGGGTTCATCCCCGATGCCGGGGGGCTACCGTCCCTTCTCCTCGCCACCGAGGCCGCCCGGCGAAGGCGGTCATGGCTCGGGCTCGGACGACAAGAGCTAGTAAGGCCAGGACGGCCGGGAAGGCCGCCGCCAAGGCGCGGCCTTCCCGGGCGCGTCGCGGCAGAGCCGCGGAGCCGGCGGGCGCGCGAAAGCCGGTCGGCGCGCGCGTTCCGGCCGCTGCTCCGTCCGTCAAATTCGGCAGGCAGGCTCCGGGCGTCGCCGTCACGGGCGACGCCGGGCCCGCGCTATGGCGAGGTTCTGACGCCCGCGGCGCTCGCCTTCCTCGCCGGCCTGCACCGCGCGTTCGACGCAACGCGCAAGCGCCTGCTCGCCGCCCGGACCGCGCGCCAGCAGCGCTTCGATGCCGGCGATCGAGCTGTTCCGCCAGCTCTCGCTGTCGCCCGAGTTCGTTCCGTTCCTGACGATTCCCGCCTACAAGCTGATCGATTGATTCCCGTAGCCCGGATGGAGCGAGGCGGAATCCGGGAACACCAGTCCGGCATTGCGCTACGCTCCATGCGGGCTACATCGACTTCATCCGACGGCGACCATTGTTGCGCCGAACCCCCATCCTGAATAGATTGTCGGCACGAGCAATGAGGGGGGCCTAAGCCCGCCAACGAGAGCGCTTTCCGGCAGCCGGTTTGCCGCGGAAGTGCCCGCACATCAAGAACTCTGTCGGCGCGTTACGATCGAATGCCGGGTCGGCGCACGCCGCAGCCAAGGGGTTCCATTCTCTTCGAACACGGAGCGCGTTACGTGACCGCTTACAATGTCCTGATCATGGGTGCGTCCTATGGTTCGCTTCTCGCCGTCAAGCTGCTGTTCGCCGGGCACAAGGTGAAGCTGGTCTGCCTTCCCGCCGAGGCCGAAGCGATCAACACGGACGGGGCCCGCGTGCGCCTGCCGGTCAAAGGCAGGAAGGAGCTGGTCGAGATCGATTCGCGCAAGCTGCCGGGCAGCCTGTCGGCCGACGGTCCGGGCGCGGTCAAGCCCGCCGACTACGACCTCGTCGGCCTGGCGATGCAGGAGCCGCAATATCGCTCGGGCGGCGTGCGCGAGCTTCTCGACGCGGTGGCCAGAGCCAGGGTGCCGTGCATGTCGATCATGAACATGCCGCCCTTGCCCTACCTCAAGCGCATTCCCGGTCTTGCCACCGACGCGCTGAAGTCCTGCTACACCGATGCGACCGTCTGGCAGAATTTCGACCCGGCGCTGGTGACGCTGTGCAGCCCCGACCCGCAGGCGTTCCGCCCGCCGGAGGAGAAGGTCAACGTGCTGCAGGTGACGCTGCCGACCAACTTCAAGGTGGCGCGGTTCGAATCCGACAAGCACACCGCCATGCTGCGCCAGATGCAGGCGGAGATCGAAGCGATCCGCTACGACGCCGGCGACGGCAAGGTCGAACTGCCGGTCAAGCTCAAGGTGCACGATTCCATTTTCGTGCCGTTGGCGAAGTGGGCCATGTTGCTGACCGGCAATTACCGCTGCGTGCAGAAGGACGCCGCCCGCTCGATCAAGGAGGCCGTGCACACGGACATCGAAGCCTCGCGCGCGGTCTACGAATGGGTGCGCGCGCTGTGCGTCAAGCTCGGCGCCGCGCCGGACGATCTGGTGCCGTTCGAGAAATACGCCGGCGCCGCCCAGGGGCTGGTGCGCCCCTCGTCGGCCGCGCGGGCGCTGTTTGCGGGCGCGCCCAACATCGAGCGGGTCGATCGGCTGGTGCAGAGCATCGCGGCGCAGGTCGGCATGCGCAATCCGGTGGTCGACGAGACCGTCGCCCTGGTCGATGCCCGCCTGGCGGTCAACCGCAAAGCGGCGGCCTGACCTTGCTCAGATCGCGTTCAGCCCGGATTGTCCGGTGCGAATCCGGATCACGTCTTCGATTTCGGTGATGAAAATCTTGCCGTCGCCGACGCGTCCGGTGCGGGCGGAACGGCGGATTGCCTCGACGGCCTTTGCAGCCATGTCATCGCTGAGCAGGATTTCGATTTTGACCTTGGGGAGGAATTCCGCGATGTCCTCGTCGGCGCGATAGACCTCGGTGTGCCCCAATTGTCGGCCGAAGCCGCGGATTTCGGTCACGGTCATCCCTTGCACCCCCACCTGATTGAGTGCTTCCTTCACCTCTTCGAACTTGAAGGGCTTGATAATGGCTTCGATCTTTTTCATCGTTTCCGCCTTGGACTGCCCAAGGAATATCAGGCCTTGAGAAGCCGCCATCACAAGAAGCATGACCCGTGCCAGGAGAGAACTTGCGAAAACGCGCGATTCTTCAAGCGCTTGGATGCATGGAGCGGCGGACGTGCCGGACATATTCGAAGCAGCACAAGAAAAAGGCAGGCAGTGTGATGAGAATCTAATCACGGCGTCGGCACGGGCTTTGGCTTTCTTGCGAAAACGCCGGCGAGGGCAGGCGGCTGATCATCGCGCCGCGCGCAGCGACATTTATTTGAGTCCCGCCTCAGATCTAGACCGACCACGCTAGCTAGCTCGCGGCCGCCAGCTCCACCTCGCGCAGCCGGTTTCGCTCCCCCTCGCGCTCGATGGCGAAATGCCGCCGATGGAAGGCGGCGAGGGTCGAGCGGTGGCCGATCGACACGATGGTGGTCTTCGGCAGCCGGGCCTGGAGCAGCCGGTAGAGCGCGGCTTCCGACGGCTCGTCGAGCGAGGCGGTCGCCTCGTCGAGGAACAGGTAGTCGGGGGCATGCAGGATCGCGCGCGCCAGCGCCAGGCGCTGCTGCTCGCCGAGCGAGAGCATGCGGTTCCAGTGGGCCTCCTCGCCGAGCCGTTCCGCGAGCGCCGGCAGTCCGACGGCATCGACGACCTCGCGGACCGCGGCGGCCGCAAAGCCCCCGTGGCGCGCCGGATAGGCCACCGCGTCCGCCAGCGAGCCGATCGGAAAATAGGGCCGCTGCGGCACCACCATGACGCGCGCGCGCTGCGGGATCGAGATGGTGCCGGAGCCGAACGGCCAGATGCCGTCGATCGCGCGGAACAGGGTCGATTTGCCCGAGCCGGTGGGCCCGGTCACCAGGACCTGGTCGCCGGGCGCGGCCGCGAACGCCTCGACGGCGAGGAGCGGCGTGCCGCCGGGCAGCCGCACGTCGAGCGCCTCGGCGTGTAGCCGCGACCCGTCCGCCTCGGCGATGACCCGCACGGCCGGGGGCGTCGTGGCCGCCGCCCGGCCGGCCGCGATCGCCGCCTCGAAGCCCGACAGCCGCGCGATCACCGCGCGCCAGTCGGCAAGCTCGCGATAGAACTCCATGAAGAAGGAGAGTGCGCGCTGGACGCTGTCGAACGCCGCGGCCGCCTGGGTCATGACGCCCAATGGCGCCTCGCGAAAGAAATAGGCCGGACTGACGACCACGTACGGAAATATGATCGCGGCCTGGGCGGCGCTGGTGGTGAAGAACGTCACCTTCTTGGTGCGCGACATGATGGCGAGCCAATTGGCGACGATCGCCTTGAACCGGTCGGAGAGGCGCTCCTGCTCGGCCGGCTCGCCGCGCAGCAGCGCAATCTGCTCGCCGCTTTCGCGCGCCCGCACCAGGTTGAAGCGGAAGTCCGCCTCGACGCGCTGCCGGTTGAAGTTGAGCCCGATCAGCGGGCGCCCGATCAAATGGGTGATCGCGGTGGCGATCGCCGCGTAGATCAGCGCCGCCCACACGAGATATCCCGGGATCGGCAAGGTCACCCCGAACACCTGCAGCGGCGCCTCGTCCGACAGCGCCCACAGGATGGCGACGAACGAGGCGAGGGTGACGACCGAGTTGAGCAGCCGCAGCCCCAGCCCCACGCCCTGGTCGATGAACAGGCGCACGTCCTCGGCGATGCGCTGGTCCGGATTGTCGGCGGCGTCGCCGAGCAGCTGCATGCGGTAATGGTTGGCCCGCTCGAGCCATTGGTCGAGATAGCGGGCCGTCATCCATTGCCGCCAGCGGATCTCCAGCCATTGCCGCAGGTAGAGCTGATAGACGGCGAGCACGATCAAGGCCGCGGCCAGCAGGCAGAAGATCCCCAGCTCATGCGTGAACGCATTCCAGTTCTTTTCCTGGATGGCGTTGAAGAACCGGGCGTTCCACTTGTTCAGCAGCACGCTGATGCCGACCGTCGCCAGCTCCATCGCCACCACGGCGGCGAGCAGGATGCGGCCGGCCCAGCGGTCGTCGGAGCGGAAGTACGGCACGGCGAGCCGCCAGATGATGCCGATGGTCGAGAGGATGCCGGACACGGGGGGCTCCTTGAGGTGCCGGATGCAGCCAGTCACGCGCGGAATCAGATGGACACTATGGCGATTTGCCCCGCGATGCGATCAATCACGGTAGCGAATTATACGGGAATCCGCTTGATCACCTCGGCGGTCATTCCGGGCGCCGCGTAGCGGCGGCCCGGAATCCATGAACACCAGACCGCGCGGAATTCCCTCGGTCCCGTGTTCATAGATTCCGGGCTCGCTCGCTCCGCTCGCGCCCCGGAATGACGGTCGCGTAGGACCTCATTGCTCCAAAACGAAAGGGGCCGCCCGCGGGCGGCCCCTCGATCTTTGTCGCTGGTCGGCGGCTCAGAAGTCCATGCCGCCGTGGCCCGGCATTCCCGGGGCGCCGGCCGGCTTGTCCTTCGGCAGCTCGGCGACCATCGCCTCGGTGGTGATCAGGAGGCCGGCGACCGAGG
>DASPZC010000255.1:0-2724 GCA_035636455.1 Xanthobacteraceae bacterium | reverse complement strand
ACCGGCCCGCCCCACATGCGCACCCAGGCGAACACGCTCTGGAGCTTGTGCCACCCGGTGTCGCCGGGCTCGAGCACGACGACGCGGCTGAAATGGGTCGAGGCCAGGAACGCGCGCCAGACGTCCGGGCCGAACGCCAGGGTGGTCGCGAGCGCGAGCGCCGCGACGGTCGCCGCGGCCGCCATGATGGTGCGCCATCGGCCGCTCGCCGCGAGCACGAGCGGGATCAGCAGGCCGAACTGCGGCTTGTACGAGATGAGCCCGAACAGCATGCCGGCCATGAGGGGCCTGCGGTCGAGCACGACCAGCGCCCCGGACAGCAGGGCGGCGGTGAGAAAGCCGTTGTGGCCATGCCCGAGATTGACGAACACCGCCGGGAAGGCGATGGCGAGGAGCAGCCAGAGGCGATCGTCAGCCGGCTGTTCGCCTGCATCCCGCGAAGCGGCGCGCAGCACCGCATGGATCGCCGCGAGATAGAGCAGGAGCGTGAGACCCTGCCAGATCGCGAGCGCGAGCAGGTAGGGGAAACATGCGAGCGCCGCCGCCACGAACAGGAAGAACGGCGGGTAGTGCCATCCGTAAAACGGCGTCTGCTCGCCGAAGAGGGTCCGCTCGCGCGCGTGCTGGAGCACGGGATCGAAGGCGGCTTCGGCGTGCCCCTCCCACACGTAGGTTCCGGCCGCGTAGACGTTGGAGAAATCGGTGCCGAGCGGCCGGCCCTGAAAATCATTCAGGCCGTCCGAGGTCGCGAGAAGGTAGCCAAGACCGCCGGCCGCTGCCGCGAGCACGGCGATCCCCCAAAGCCGCACCCGCGCCCGGGTGAGCCAGCCGCCGGTCCGCAGCGCGCCGATCAATCCATTCGATAAGCCCAAGGGCCGTCTCCGGCTCGACCCGGTCGATCTAGCAGCCGTGCATTAAGGGAGGGTTGCGAGGCGCCGGCGGGTCGATCACCGGAAACCGATGGAACCCATGACAATTGGTCATTGAACGGCGACATCGCCGCCCTTGCCGGACGCCGCGCTTGGCAGTACCAGGATCGCGTCCCGCACGTGCGGGTGCCGAATTCGGAGATCGTCGATGGCCTTCCTCGCGGACTCGCTGTTGAGCGTGAAGCCGTCCCTCACCATCGCGGTGACGGACAAGGCGCGCGCGCTCAAAGCCGCCGGCCGCGACGTCATCGGGCTGGGCGCCGGCGAGCCGGACTTCGACACGCCGGACAACATCAAGAAGGCGGCCGTGAAGGCGATCGACGCCGGCAAGACCAAATACACCGCGGTCGACGGCATCCCCGAGCTCAAGGCGGCGATCGCGCGCAAGTTCAAGCGCGAGAACCATCTCGACTACACGGCGTCCCAGATCATCGTCGGCACCGGCGGCAAGCAGGTGATCTTCAACGCGCTGGCGGCGACGCTCAATCCGGGCGACGAGGTGATCGTGCCGGCGCCGTTCTGGGTGAGCTACCCGGACATGGTGCTGCTCAATCGGGGCACGCCGGTCACCGTCAAGACCCGGCTCGAGGACGGTTTTCGACTGAAGCCGGACGCGCTTGAGCGAGCGATCACACCGCGCACCAAGTGGATCATCCTCAACTCGCCGTCCAACCCGACCGGCGCCGCCTATACGCGCGCCGAACTCAAGGCGCTGACCGACGTGCTGGCCAAGCATCCGCATGTGTGGGTGCTCACCGACGACATGTACGAGCACCTGGTCTACGACGACTTCGTGTTCTCGACCCCGGCCGAGATCGAGCCGCGGCTCTATGAGCGCACGCTCACTCTCAACGGCGTGTCGAAGACCTATTGCATGACCGGCTGGCGCATCGGCTATGCGGGCGGCCCGGAGCCGCTGATCAGCGCCATGGCGACGATCCAGTCGCAGTCGACGTCGAACCCCTGCTCGATCGCTCAATGGGCGGCGGTCGAGGCGCTCAACGGGCCGCAGGATTTCATCTCCACGAACAACGTGGTGTTCAGGGAGCGGCGCGATCTCGTGGTGTCCATGCTCAACCAGGCCAAAGGCATCCAGTGCCCGAAGCCGGAGGGCGCGTTCTACGTCTATCCGTCCTGCGCCGGCACCATGGGCAGAACCGCGCCCTCCGGCAAGGAGCTTGCGAACGACGAGGACTTCGTCACCGAGCTGCTCGACGCCGAGGGCGTGGCGGTGGTGCAGGGAACGGCATTCGGCTACGCACCGGCCTTCCGCATTTCCTACGCGACCAAGACCGAGGACCTCGAAGAGGCCTGCCGTCGCATCCAGCGCTTCTGCGGCAATCTGGGATAATCAGCAGTCAGGCGTCAGGACGATGGACTCGTGCTTGGTCCTGACGCCTGACGCCCGACCCCTGACTCCTGAAACCCGATCCTGTATCGTCGAACGGATCGAACAGGGGGAAGTATCATGATCCGTTCCGCGATCATCTGCATTGCTGCGGCCGTGGCGTTCGCCGTGCTCTCGGATGCCGCCGCCGCCCAATCCCGGGTCCAGGCGGGAATTCTCGAATGCCGCGGCGCCGGGACCACCGGTTTCATCATCGGATCGATCCATGAGCTTGAATGCGTGTATCGCTCCGACTACGCCCCGCCCGTTCGCTATCATGGCATCGTGCGCAAGCTCGGCCTCGACATCGGCATCACCGAGCAATCGGCCCTGGCCTGGGGCGTGTTCGCTCCGACCAACCGGATCGGCCCGGGCGACCTCGCCGGGAATTACGCGGGCGTCTCGGCC
>DASPZC010000254.1:0-6447 GCA_035636455.1 Xanthobacteraceae bacterium | reverse complement strand
CGAGGCAGGTCGCGCGCGGCGCTTCGCCGGCATGCCGGTCGAATCCGAAATTGCCCACATAGGCGCGCCCCGCGCCGTCGACCACCATGTCGTTGCAGTGGCTCGGGGCGAGCACCGAGAGGTCGGCGACGAGCGCGAGCTTGGGACCGTCGAGCCGCATCAGCCGCCGGTCGCGCATCGATACGATCAGTAACGTCCCGTCCGGCCGAAAGCCGAGGCCCGAGGGCTGCTGCGGCACCTCGACCACGGTCTCGGCGCGGCCGTCGACGCCGACCTTGATCACGCGGTGGGAGTAGAAGTCGGAGAGCCACAGCTTGCCGTCATGCCAGCGCGGCCCCTCCGGGAAGGTCAGCCCGTCGAGCAGCACGTCGAGCTTGTCGGGGTTGGTCATGGCGGCACCTCGTGAAAGGGCAGTCTAGCCCATCCGCGCAGCCGGGACACGTTGTCGCCTGTTGCGGATGCTGCTAGCCATTGGGCAAACACATTGGGAGGAAAGGATGCTGCTGCGCGTTGGGCTCGCCGTCGTCCTCGCGGCTGCGTTCGGCGTCTCCGCGTCGGTTGCGGATCCGACGCTCGACTACGCGTTCTTCAAGCGCAAGGTCGAGCCGATCTTCCTCAAGAAACGCGCGTCGCACGCCCGCTGCGCCACCTGCCATCAGCAAAGCAACAATGCCTTCCGCCTGGAGAAGCTGCCGGCCGGCGGGGGCGCGTGGACCGAGGAGCAATCGCGCAAGAACTTCGCCGTCGTCTCGAGCCTGGTCGTGCCCGGCGATCCCGGATCGAGCCGCCTGCTGCTGCAGCCGCTCGCCCCGCAGGTCGGCGGCAACGCTTATCACTCCGGCGGCTGGCAATTCGCCTCCAAGGACGATCCGGACTGGAGGACGCTGGCGCAGTGGGTGGCGGGGCAGAAGTAGCGGGAGGGAACGCCATGGAGCGCATCTGGCTCAAGAGCTACCCGGCCGGCGTGCCGGCGGACATCGACGCGACGCGATATTCCTCGGTCGTTGCCCTGCTCGAAGAGAGCTTCGCGAAATATCGCGACAAGCCGGCCTATATCTGCATGGGCCGCGCCCTGACCTACGGACAGATCGATCTGCTCTCGCAGGCGCTGGCGGCGTGGCTGCAGCAGCGCGGCCTCGCCCGCGGCGATCGCGTCGCGATCATGATGCCGAACGTGCTGCAGTACCCGGTCGCGGTCGCCGCGGTGCTGCGCGCGGGCTTCATCGCGGTCAACGTCAATCCGCTCTACACGCCGCGCGAGCTCGGTTACCAGCTCGAGGATTCGGGCGCCAAGGCGATCGTCATTCTGGAGAATTTTGCCAAGACCCTGCAGGACGTGCTCGCCGTGACGCCGGTCAAGCACGTCGTGATCGCCAGCATGGGCGACCTGCTCGGGTTCCCCAAGGGGCTGATCGTCAACCAGGTCGTGCGCCACGTGAAGAAGATGGTCCCGGCCTACGACCTGCCGGCCGTCACCAGCTTCAATGCCGCGCTCGCGGCGGGCCGCCGCCTCAAGTTTGCGCGGCCCGAGCTCGCGCCGGACGATATCGCGGTGCTGCAATATACCGGCGGCACCACCGGCGTCGCCAAGGGCGCGATGCTGCTGCACAAGACGCTGATCGCCAATCTGCTCGCGTCCGAGGCCTGGATGGCGCCCGGGCTCAAGCGCAAGCCGGTGACCGGCCAGTTCACGTTCGTTTGCGCGCTCCCGCTCTATCATGTCTTCGCCTTCATCGTGTGCGGGCTGCTGGCGATGCGCACCGGCGCCGTGAACATTCTCATTCCCAATCCGCGCGACATCGCCGGCCTGATCAGGGAATTGTCCAAATACAAATTCCACATGTTCCCGGCCGTCAACACGCTGTTCAACGCGCTCGCCAATCATCCCGAATTCGCCAAGCTCGACTTTTCCGAGCTCTTGATCTCGAACGGCGGCGGCATGGCGGTGCAGGAGGCGGTCGCCAAGAAGTGGCTGGCGATCACCGGCTGTCCGGTGGTGGAAGGCTATGGCCTGTCCGAGACGTCGGCCGGCGCGACCTGCAATCCGACCGACTCGCTCGCCTTCACCGGCACCATCGGCCTGCCGATGCCCAACGTCGAAATTCGCATGCTCGACGACGGCGGAAAGGACGTGGCGCTCGGCCAGCCGGGCGAGATCGCCATCAAGGGACCGCAGGTGATGTCGGGCTATTGGCAACGGCCCGACGAGACCGCCAACGTGATGACGCCGGACGGCTTCTTCAAGTCGGGCGACATCGGCGTGATGGACGAGCGCGGCTACATCAAGATCGTCGATCGCAAGAAGGACATGATCCTGGTCTCGGGCTTCAACGTCTACCCGAACGAGATCGAAGGCGTGGTGGCGAACCATCCCGGCGTGAACGAATGCGCCGCCATCGGCGTCCCCGACAAGGGCTCCGGCGAGGCCGTCATGCTGTTCATCGTGCGCCGCGATCCCGCGCTCACCGAGCAGGACGTGCTGGCGTTCTGCAGCAAGGAACTCACCGGCTACAAGCGGCCGCGCTACGTCGAGTTCCGCGACGAATTGCCGAAGACGAACGTCGGCAAGATCCTGCGCCGCGAGTTGCGCGACCAGGCCTTGAGCCGGATCGCGAAATCCGGTGCCCCGCAAGCCGCGGCATCGTGAACGCCGTTGCCGGCCCGCACGGGGCAGGGCGAGCGGCAAGGCGATCTTCGCCTACTCGGATTCGCTTTCCCGTGCCGGCGCCTGCAGGAGGGGATAAAATAAGCCCCGCTTCAATCATTCAAGATCCCGATCTCCTTCGCCGCCCGGCGGGCCGGGAGCGTCTGCAGATAGGCATAGATGTCGGCCACGTCCTGGTCCGGCGTCACCGTCTCGGCATAGGCCGGCATGTCGCCCGCGGGCTCGCGCAGCATCAGCTTGAACGAATCGAACGGGTATTCGGTCTTGGCGAGCACCGGCGCCGGGCCGTTGAAGGCGCCGCCCTGGCCGTTGCGGCCGTGGCAGGCGAAGCATCCGGTGGCGAGATAGACGCGCTTGCCGTTGGCGGCGTCGCCGGGCGGCGCATCCTGGGCGCGGCCCGGTGCGGTCGCGACGGCGACGAACGCGGCCGCCGCGCAGCCGGCGGCGAAGAGGCGTGCGAGCGTCGTCATGGCGCGCTCCTCACCGCGGCTCGGTCACCACGTCGAGCAACGCCGGCTCGCCGCGCTTGACCACCGCGATGGCGCGCTTGAGCGCGGGCGCGAGGTCCTTCGGATCGGTGATCGGCCCCTCGCCGTAGACGCCGAATCCTTTTGCCACCGTCGCGTAGTCGACGTTCGGGTCGGTGATCACGGTGCCCACATGCGCGTTCTTGATCCCGCGCCCGTGCCGGTTGGCCATCGCCTGCACGTACATGTATTCCTGATGATAGGCGCGGTTGTTGTGCACGATGTAGAGGATCGGGATGCGGTGGTGCGCCGCCGTCCACAAGGTCGAGGGCACGAACATCAAATCGCCGTCGCCGTTGATGGTGACGGTGAGCCGGCCGTGCTTCTTGTTGGCGAGCGCGGCGCCGAGCGAGGCCGGCGCGTTGTAGCCGACGCCGGCGCCGCCGGAGACGCCGTTCCAGCGATGGGTCTTGTCGAAATTCCACAGCTTGTGCGGCCACAGCATGCGGATGCCGTTGCCGACCAGGGACCAGTCCTCGTGCTTGATCTGGTCCCACAGCTCGGCGCACAGGCGCCCGGTGGTGACCGGGCTCGCGTCCCAGCCGATTGTGGCGTCCGACTTGGTCTGCTCGAGCATCGCGTATCGCGCCGCGGCAAATTTTTTGCCGCGCGCCTCGTAGGCGGACTTGCGGCCGGGATCGACCAGCCGCTTCACCTGCTCGGCCAGCGCCGGCAACGTCGCCTCGCCGTCGGCGGCGATCGCCAGATCGACGTCGGCGTAGCGCTGGAACTCCTGGTAGTTCGCCTTGGTATAGAGATCGCGCACGCCGATGCTCACCGTCCGGGTGCCCGGCTTGAACAGCGGCCGCGCGCCGCGCACGATCCGGTCGCGGAACGAATGGACCGCGCCGAAATAATCGTTGAGCTCGAGCCCGACGATCACGTCGGCCTCGGCCACCACGGCCGGCCGGCGGAACGTCTGGTTGAGCGGGTGGCGCGACGGGAAGTTCATCCGTCCGCCCATGTCGATCACCGGGCATTGCAGCGTCTCGGCAAGCTCCACCAGCTTCTCCATGCCGGCGGGCGTGCGCACCATGCGGTCGACGATCAGCACCGGCCGCTCCGCCGCCGCCAGCAGCCGCGCCGCTTCGGCGACCGCGCCCCCATCGCCCTGGGGCAGCGCCACCCTGGCGAGCCGCGGGATGCGCAGGTCCTCGCCGTCGGGGATCGGATTTTCCTGCAGCTCGGCGTCGAGCGAGAGCAGCACCGGCGCCATCGGCGGGGTCATCGCGATCTTGTAGGCGCGCACCGCCGACTCGGCGAAATGCTGCAGCGTGGCCGGCTGGTCGTCCCACTTGACGAAGTCGCGCACGATCGCCGCGGGGTCCTGCGCCGAATGCGCCCATTCGACGCCGGGCGCCCGCTTCTCCGCCGCGATGATGTTGCCGATCATCACGTAGACCGGCACGCGGTCGCAGAACGCGTTGTACATCGCCATCGCGGCGTGCTGCAGGCCGACCGTGCCGTGCGCGAGGATCGCCATCGGCCGTCCGTCCATCTTGGCGAAACCCTGCGCCATCGAGACGGCGATCTCCTCGTGCGGGCAGGTGATCAGCTCGGGCCCGGTGTTCTTGCCGTAATTGATCATCGCTTCCTGGATACCGCGGAAGCTCGAGGCCGGATTGATGCCGCAGTACTCGATGTCGAGGGTCTTGAGCACGTCGACCATGAAGTCGCCGCCGCTCGTCGTCTGCGTCACCGGATCCTTGGGCGGCGGCATCGTCTCGGCGACGAGGTCGGGCCGCGGCACCGCCCGGGCGATCGGCGCGGGCGCGGCCGGGTGCGCGTCGGCGAGCCGCGGCGTCAGGGCCGCCGCGCCGGCGAGCGTCGCGCCCGTGAGAAACCCGCGGCGGCCGACGACCGGCGAATGGCGTTTGGACATGGGGGCCTCCCATCAACGGATGTCGGATGTCGGATGTCAGATGTCAGATGTCGAGACTCTGATCTCCGACATCCGACCTCTGACCTCTGTCATCTGCTCGCCGTCTTCTCGCTCAGCACCAGCGTGCCGTTGCGCTTGGGCACCTGGCCAACCGGGATGGTCGCGACCGACGCGAGGCGCGCGACGTCGATCGCCGAGACCGAGTTGAGCGTCGAGTTCGACACGTAGAGCGTCCGGCTGTCCGGCGTGAACGTGATCCAGTTCGGCACCGCGCCGATCGCCGCGCGGCCCGGCAGCTTCAGCTCAGGCAACTTCACGTGGCCGATCAGCTTGAGGTCGGGCAGCGCATAGGCGAACACCGCGTTCGCCTCGGCGCTGTTCGCCCAAATGGTCTTGCGGTCGGGCGCGATGCCGATGCCGTGCGCGGGCGTCGAGCCGCGTCCGTTCGGGTCGGTGTCGTTGGCGACGTCCGGGAAGGTGACGCGCTCGACCTCCTTGCGGGCGGCGAAGTCGACCACCGCGAAGCCGTTGAGGCCGGTGAGTTGGATGAACAGCCGGCCGGTCGAGCCGTCGGCCTTGGGCTCGATCGCCATCGGCCGCAGGCCCTTGGCGAACGGCAGCTCCCAGGCCACCTCCTCGGTGGCGAGGTCGACGATGGTCAGCATGTTCTTGCGCACCGAGCCGGCCACCGCGTACTTGCCGTCCGGCGTCACATAGACATTGTGCAGGCCGCCCTTGACCGCGACGCTCTTCTTGAGCGTGAGCGTCCCGGTGTCGACCACGTCGAGCATGCCCGGCTCGTCGCGGATGCACACGACGACGCGCCCGCCGTCATGGGTGATGGCGATGTTGTTGGGATGCCCGCTCAGCGGCACTTTCTTGACGATCTTGCCGCTCTTGCGTTCGACCACGTCGAGGGTGTCGTCGGCTTCGTTGCTGACATAGACCCGCGCGCCGTCCGGCGAGAACGCCACCCCGTGCGGTGCCTCGATGCCCTTGATGACCTGCACCACCTTGTTGGTCGCGGGGTCGATGACGTGCACGGTGTCGCCGGCGCTGTCGGTGACGTAGATGCGCACCGGCCCCGCTGCCGCGGGAGCAGCCGCGAACGCCAGCAGGATGGGGGCGAGCAGGAAGCAAGCGCGGTGGGCTTTCATCGGCGGGGGCCTCCCGGGAGTGTGGCTGCCGGCAGCCTACACCCGCGGGGGCCCGCCTTGTAGCCCGCGGGTAAGCATACCCGCCGTGCGGCATGGATTTGTCTCGATTGGCTACTTATCTTCCGTCGCGCCCGGAGACCGACCATGACCCGCCGTCGCTTGTTTGCCCTCGCTCTGGCGCTGCTCGTTCTCGCGCCTCCCGTTTTGGCCCAGGAG
>DASPZC010000253.1:0-4599 GCA_035636455.1 Xanthobacteraceae bacterium | reverse complement strand
GCGAAGCTGGTCAACATCCTCGGCGGCTACGGCTATCGACCGGCCCTGCTGTCGATGGAGGCCTGCGTCGACGCCGCCTGCACCGGAACGCTGCCGCACTCCCTCTCCCCGCTTGCGGGGAGAGGGTCGGGGTGAGGGGGCCTCTGTAGGTGCACGGTATCCTCAGAGGCCCCCTCACCCGACGCGCTTCTCGCGTCGACCCCGGATCAAGTCCGGGGCAGGCTCTCTCCCCGCGAGCGGGGAGAGGTGAAGAGCGCCGAGCTGGTCAAACGGATTGCAGATGAACGGGCGCATCTTCTACGCTGCCGCCGGCATGGGCCGCCGGGTCGAGGGCCTGGCGCTGGTCGCCAAGGACGGGTTCTCCGCGCGCTACGACCTCGACCGCAACACGGGCATCTTCTCGCGCCCCGAGCACAAGCTCGCCGGCCAAAGCTATCTCGGCCGCATTCTCGTGCTCGATGCCGCCAAGGGCGGCGTGGCGACCGCCTGGATGCTCGCCGCCATGACCGCCGCCGGCAAAATTCCGACGGCTCTCGTGCTCAACGTCGTCAATCCGATCATGGTGCAGGGCGCCGCGTTCGCCGATTTCACCATGCTGTCCGGGTTCGAGGTGGACATCACGCAGGCCATCCCCGACGGCGCGCGCGTCGTGGTCGATCCGACCGGCGAAAGGCCTTATCTGCAGATCGTCGGGTAAGGCGCTCGCTTGCGCCCGCGTCGTCAAGCGCGCTACTGAGGTCCGGTAACAGCACGGACGGTTTCGCATGGCGGCGCTGCAATTCAATCCGGAGGATCCGGCGGTCAACGCCGACCCGTTCCCGATCTTCCGCCGGCTGCAGGACGAGGATCCGGTCCATTGGAGCGACAAGCTCAAGAGCTGGATCATCACCCGCTACGACGACGTGCGCCGCATCGCGCTCGACCGCGAGCTGTCCGCCGACCGCGTGCGCCCGTTCTTCGAGATCCTGCCGTCGGACGAGCAGCGCCGGCTGCGCGACCTGCAGCACTATCTGACGCTGTGGGCGGTGTTCAAGGATGCGCCCGATCACACCCGGCTGCGCGCCCTGATGAACCGCGCGTTCACGCCGCGCGCGGTCGAGGCGCTGCGGCCGAACGTCGAGCGGATCGTCGACGACCTGCTCGACAATATCGTCGGGCGCGGCGAGGCCGATTTCATCGCCGACTTCGCCTATCCGCTGCCGGCGAGCGTGATCATGGACATGCTCGGCGTGCCGCGCAGCGACTTGGCGGCCATGAAGCTGTGGTCGGACGAGATGGCGCTGTTCGTCGGCATCGCGCGCACCACGCCGGGCAAGTACGAACGCGCCCAGGCCGGCACCCAGGAGATGGCCGCCTATTTCCGCCGCCTCATTGCCGCGCGCCGCGCGGCGCCGCGCGACGACATGATCTCCGCGCTGATCGCCGCCGAGGAGCAGGACCAGCATCTGACCGAGGACGAGATCATCGCCACCTGCATCCTGCTGCTGTTCGCCGGGCACGAGACCACCGCCAACCTGATCGGCAACGGGCTGCTCGCGCTGCTGCGCAATCCGGAGCAACTCGCCAGGCTGCGCGCGCGGCCGGAGCTTGCCGCAAGCGCGGTCGAGGAATGCCTGCGCTACGACGGCCCGAGCGGCGCGCTCGCCCGCGTGGTCGGCGTCGCGCACGAGTTCGGCGGGCGGAAGCTTGACAAAGGCGACCGCGTCTACGCCTGGATGAACGCCGGCAACCGCGACCCGCGCCGCTTCCCCGATCCCGACCGGTTCGACATCGAGCGCGACGACAACCGCCACCTCACCTTCGGCCACGGCGCCCACTTCTGCCTCGGCGCGCCGCTCGCGCGGCTCGAGGCGCAGATCGCCTTCCCGCGCATTTTTGCGCGGCTCGACCGGCTGGAGCTCGGCACGGAGCGGTTCGAGTGGATCGACTCACTCGTCCTGCGCGGGGTGAAGCGGCTGCCGGTGCGGTTCGAGACGGTGGGCGCGGCGCGAATCGTGGCGTAGTCGGCGATTTATTGGCGCTTTCGTTCGTTGGTGCGCACCAGACGACAAATCTATCCTGCCGTTGCCGACTTCCGCCAAAAAGCAGCGGCATCACGCGCGATTATCTTGATCCCACGTACTTGCGCCGCAAAAAGCCCCGTGGTTGAATGATATCGCTCAAGGAAACAAATCTCGGTCGGGGAGGACTACACATGAATGCGATCAGACCTTGGATCGGACCATTGGCATGGGCTTGGCTCATCGTCATCGGCGCCGCGATCATCATCACGCCGAACGGCCCAATCTGTCCCGGGTGCACGGCCAATGTAAACATCGCGATCGGCGTCGTCTCGGTGGTGCTCGGTGCCGTGGCGCTGGCGGGACGATACATGGCGGGCGGCCGCTGAAGCGCGCGGCCACAGGGCGCTGCTTCAATTCTCACGCCGTCATTCGGTCGAAAGCGCCGCGTGAGCCGCACGCGCTACCTCTCCCCGCGTGCGGGGAGAGGTCGGATCGCGTCAGCGATCCGGGTGAGGGGGCCTCTGAGCGGGCAATGCCGCGGCAATCGTCTCGAGGACCCCGTCGATATTTCCGATCACGTCATTATTCCAGAATCGCAGCACGCGATAACGATGGTCGACCAGCCATTTGTCGCGCACCGCGTCGCGGTCATCGGTCGCGTGTTGGCCACCATCGACTTCGATCACGAGGCGGTGCTCACGGCAGACGAAATCGACGATGAACGGGCCGATCGCTTGCTGACGGACGAACTTGTGCCCAAGGGCGCGGGACCGAATGCGATTCCAAAGGCGAAGCTCGGCTTTGGTCGAATTTGCTCGAAGCTCCCGAGCCCGATCCGTCTTGATATCGTTGGGTCCACGCATGTGCAGAGGCCCCCTCACCCGACGCGCTTCGCGCGTCGACCTCTCCCCGCGAGCGGAGAGAGGTAATCTCAATACCTGTTCGCGATCGGCAGCTCCTCGGCCGGGAAGAGCGTGATCACCCGGCAGCCCGTGTCGGTGACCACGACCTCCTCCTCGATGCGCGCGGCGGAATAGCCGTCGGTCGCCGGGCAATAGGTCTCGAGCGCGAACACCATGCCCTCCTTGATCTCGGTCGGGTGCGTCATCGAGACCACGCGCGACATGATCGGCCGCTCATGCAGCGCAAGCCCGAGGCCGTGGCCGAACTGCAGGCCGAACGCCGACATCTCGTCGGGGAAGCCGAAGTCCGGCGCCTTCGGCCACACGCTGCACACCTTGTCGGTCATCACCCCCGGCCGGATCAGCGCGATCGCATTGTCGAGCCATTCGCGCGCGCGCTTGTAGGCGTCGTGCTGCACCGGCGTGGCGCGCCCGACGTTGAAGGTGCGGTAATAGCAGGTGCGGTAGCCCATGAACGCCTGCAGGATGTCGAAGAACGCCTGGTCGCCCGGGCGCAGCATGCGGTCGGTGAAGTTGTGCGGGTGCGGGTTGCAGCGCTCGCCCGAGATGGCGTTGACCGCCTCCACGTCGTCGGAACCGTGCCGGTAGAGGAACTCGTTGACCTTGGCGACGATGTCGTTCTCGCGCACGCCGGGTTTGAGTTCCTCGTTGATCATGTGATAGGCGCCGTCGACCATGGCGGCGGCGCGGTTCAAGAGCGCGATCTCGTCGATGTTCTTGACCTCGCGCGCCTCCAGCATGGTCTGCTGGCCGTCGACGATCTTCAGGCCCGCCTTCTCCAGCTCGAACATCATCGGCGGCTCGATGATGTCGACGCCGACCGGCATGTCGCCGACGCCGGCCTCGCGGATGAGCGCGGCGATCTCCTCGGCGTGGCGCTGCATCAGGCCGAACGACGGCGAGACGGTGCCGCGCAGGCCGATCAGCCCGGCCTTGCAGTTCTCCGGCTTGAGCCACGGCACGTAGAGCTTGTGGTGCACGGCGGCCGAGCCGAAGTCCCACAGGATCGGCTCGCCGGCGCGGGTGAGCAGCGCCCAGCGGCACAGCTTGTCGCGCTCCCATTCGCCGATCTTGGTCGAGGTGACGTAGCGGATGTTGTTGACGTCGAAGACGAGCAGGGCGCCGAGGTCGGACTTGTCGAGCGCCTGCCTGACGCGCGAGAGGCGGTAGCGGTGCAGGCGGCGGTAGTCGACCCGCTCCTCGAAGTCGACCCCCATGGTGCCGAGCGCCGGCAGCGCGCGGTCCCAGTTGTAGCGCGGATCGATGTCCTCGGCGCGAACTTCACGAACGACCTGGTCCACGGCGGGCCTCCCTGATGGCAATGGCGGATTTGCCGCCGATCATAGGGCATTCGGACCTGGCGTGCGACGGCTCGTCTTTACCCTCCCCTGCAGGGGGAGGGTCGCCGTCGCGCGAAGCGCGGCGGCGGGGTGGGGTGGAACCAGCGCCTCACTGTCAGATGTTTGCGCAGCGTCGCCCCCACCCGGCCGCTTCGCGGCCGACCTCCCCCCTGCAGGGGGAGGTAGGCGCCCTTATTTCGCGACGAGCGCGTGGACGGAGAAATATCTGTCCGCGTCGGTGAACATCGCCCGCCGGGTCCAGCCGGTGTTGCGGGCGAGCGCGGCGAAGCGGGCGGGGGTGTACTTGTAGCTGTTCTCGGTGTGGATGGTCTC
>DASPZC010000252.1:0-5646 GCA_035636455.1 Xanthobacteraceae bacterium | reverse complement strand
GCGCGGTAGGGCTGCTTGGGACGGTTGCCGATGCTTCGCGGCAGCAGCCGGTTGGCGGCCTCGCGCAGGATGTGCTTCTCGCGCAGGCCCCTGATCTTCAGCTGCGGCGGAATGCGCGCGGCCAGCTCGACCACCCGATGATCGAGGAATGGAAAGCGCCCCTCGACCGCGTGCGCCATGGCGACGCGATCGCCCTGCGAGGAGAGGATATAGCCCGGCAGTAGATAGGCGGCCTCGAGGTACTGCGCCTGGGACAACGGATGCCAGTGCGCGAACTCGGCCGGCAGGCTGTCGCGCAACTCGGCGAGCGCATCGTAGCCATCGAGCGCGGCGCGCAGTTCGGCGGAGAAAAAGACCTTGGCGCCCGCGGTGGTGCGAAAGCGCGGCAGGTGCGAGAACAGCGGATCGCCGGTCGTGCCGAGGCCGGCGCCGAAGAACGCCTCGAGATATTTCTGCGACTGGCCCTGCAGCGCCGGAAGATAGGGGTAGAGCCGCCGCAACAGCAGCGGGCGCCGCCGCGAGTGCGGCTGGCGCGCGCAGAACCGGCGCAGCTTCGCTTCCTTGAATATGTCGTAGCCGGCGAACACCTCGTCGGCGCCTTCGCCGGTGAGCACCACCTTGAAGCCGTTGCGGTGGGCGAGCTCGGAGAGCGCGAGCAGCGGCGCCGGCGCGGTGCGCAGGATCGGCCGCTCGGCGTGGCGGATCGCCTGCGGAAACAGGCGGGCGATGTCGCCCGCCGCGCAGGCAACGCTGTCGTGCGCGACGCCGAGCGCGCGCACCATCTCGGTCTGGTATTTACTCTCGTCGAATTCCGGCGTCTCGAACGTCACCGAGAACGTGCGCAGGCGCCGCGGCACGATCCGCTGCGCGATCGCCCCGACGATCGAGGAATCGAGCCCGCCGCTCAGATAGGCGCCGACCGGAACGTCGGAGCGCAGCCGGATGCGCGTCGCGTCGGCGAGCAGATGCCCGACCTCGTCGGCGATCGTCTGCTCGGCACGATGATCCAGCGCACCGTGATCATCGAGCCGCGGATAATCGAGCGTCCAGTAGGGCCGCACGACGGTGCGGCCCGGCTCCGCGATCAGCATATGGGCGGGCTTCAGCTCGCTGATATTCTTGAACGGCGTGCGCGGAGGGAGCGGGAACCAGAAAGTGAAAATCTGATCGAGCGCCTGCGGATCGAGCTCGGCCGACACGCCGGGCACCTCGAGCAGCGCCTTGATCTCGGAGGCGAAGTAAAGCGCGCCGTCGCGCCTTGTGTAGAACAGCGGCCGCACGCCCATGCGGTCGCGCGCCAGCACAAGCCGCTTGCGCGGCGCATCCCACAGGGCGAGCGCGAAGTCGCCGTTGAACAGCGCGACGCAGTCCGGCCCCATCTCCTCGTAGAGGCGAAGGATCACCTCGGTGTCCGACTGGGTCGCGAAGCAGTGGCCGCGGGCGATCAGGTCGTCGCGCAGTTCGACGTAGTTGAAAATCTCGCCGTTGAACGCGACCCGGACGGTCTTGTCCGCATTGGCCATCGGCTGCTGGCCGGTCGCCAGATCGATGATACTCAGCCGCGCATGGCCGAGCCCGACCGTGTCGTCGACGAAGAAGCCGCGCGCGTCGGGGCCGCGATGGGCGATCGCCCCGACCATGCGCTCCACGAGCGTTCGGGGCGGAACGGCCATGCCCGGTCGTCCGAAAAATCCGGCAATGCCGCACATCCGGCGCAGCTCCTGAGCGCACGACCCCGCATGAGCCGGAACCGATCGTTCCGGACCGCACTCACTGATAGCGAAACCGCTCGGAAATGCCGTAAACTTTTCGAATAAAATTTGATCTATTGTGCTTAATGCTTAATTGCGGATCTAGGTAAACGTATCGCCAACGAGCCGCGTCCAGGCATCGCCCGACAGGCCGGTGATCAAGGCGTCGCCGGCGCGGATCGCCGCCATCAGCTCGGCATTGGTCGAATGCACGACCGTCGCATTGTGGCGGAAGAAGAAACAATTACGCCGCTGCAGCGCATCGAGCAGCCGCGCCTGGGTCCGCCCGCGCAACGCGACGCAGCTCTGGGCGAAGGCGTGGGCGAAGAGATTGTCGAGCACCTGATCGATTGCGTCCGGACGTGCCAGAATTTGCAGCACCCACGCCACGCCGCCGCGCCGGCCGTAATAGACATAACAGCCGAGCGGGCGCTCGTCCTTGCCGAGCACCACGCGCGCGATCATCGGGCCATGGCGTTCCTTGCGCGCCATGTGGGCGAAGATCCAGCGCAGCGTCGCTGCGTCCCACGCCGGCCGCAGCGCATAGGCGCCGGCGAATTCGGGAACGAGACGGATCAACTCGTCGTCGTTCGTTTCCCGATCGTGCGCTTGCGGGGCCGCGGGCTCGAACCGCAGGAAATCATGCGTGATCCGCCGTGCAACAAGATCGGCCGCGAAGGCGAGCGGCCGCGCCAGCCGCAGCGACGGCGCCGCATCGGCCGCAAGCGCGAGCACGGTGGCGGCAGGCCGAAACGCCCGCACCCACTCCATGCTCTCCGCCGCCGCCGCCGCGCCGCCGAGACGCTCCCACATGCCGAGCGATACGGCATTGGCGCTGTCGCTCAGCGAGAGATCCTGCGGGCCGCCGAGATAGGCGCGCAGCAGCCGCGCGCCGGCGAGCGGATTTTCCTGCGGCTTGTCCACCATCAGCGAGCCCGCCACCGCGGCGCGGATCGAGGCGCCGCGAAACGTCAGGCGCAGCGGCAGAATACCGATGAAGCCGCCGACCGTGCCGTCCGCCGCCACGTAGACCTTGGAGGCCAGCGCCGGGTCGTACCACGGGTGCTCCAAAAAAAGGTCGCGCAGATAGGAGTGCAGCGATGGCGGGGCCGCCGCTTTCGGATCGCGAAAAGTCCGTTGGAACAGTCCGGCCACCGCCGGAATGTCCTCGCGCGTGCAGGAACGGATCTCGGTCATCGAACAGGCCACCCGCCGGCCACGACGATAAATCACATTGTTTCATAATGCGTTACGGCCGCAACGCGTGGCCGGCGTTCGTCCTGCCGATCAGGCAAATCCCGTCGCCCACGACTGCGGCCGAGCGTTCATCCTTCCGGGATGACGGCCGTCGCCTCGATCTCCAGGCGGGCGTCCGCCTCCACCAGCCGGTTCACCTCAACCAGCGCCATGGCGGGAAAGTGCCGCCCCATGGTCTCGCGGTAGATCGGGCCGAGCTCCGCACGCGCGCCGAGATATTCGTCCATGTCGCGCACGTACCAGGTCATGCGCACGATGTGCTCGGGCCTGCCGCCGCCCTCGGCCAGCACGGCCAGGATATTCTTGAGCGCCCGGCGCGTCTGCGCCGCGAAGCCGGTCGGAAACCGCTCCTGCTCGTCCCAGCCCACCATGCCGCCGACGAACACCATTTCGCCGCGCGCCTTGATGCCGTTGGCGTAGCCCTTGGGCTTGGGCCAGCCGGCGGGCTGCAGCGCGGTGTGGGCAGCTGTCGAATTGTGCGTCGACGTCCCGGACACGTCCATCCTCCTCATGAAGCGAGCTTGCAGTCGGCGCCCTCGGCCGCCAGGCGGCGCAACGCGAATCGCTGGAGCTTGCCTGTCTCGGTGCGCGGCAGCGCGGTGACGTAGTCGATCGCGCGCGGATATTTGTACGGTGCGATGGTCGCCTTGACGTCCTCCTGCAGCGCCCGGGTCAGCGCCGCGTCGCCGCTCTCGCCCTGACGCAGGACCACATAGGCCTTGATGATCTGGCCGCGTTCCGCGTCGGGCGCGCCCACCACGCCGCATTCGGCGACGGCCGGATGCGCCAGCAGCACCGCCTCGACCTCGGGGCCGGCGATGTTGTAGCCGGCCGAGATGATCATGTCGTCGGAGCGCGCCTGGTACCAGAAGAAACCGTCCGCATCCATCGTGTAGGTGTCGCCCGTCACGTTCCAGCCGTTCTCGACGTATTTGCGCTGGCGCTCGTCGGCGAGATAGCGGCAGCCGGTCGGCCCGCGCACGGCGAGCCGGCCGATCGTGCCGGGCGGCACCTCGCGGCCGTTCTCGTCGATCACCTTCGCCTCGTAGCCGGGGACCGGACGGCCGGTGGCGCCGGGGCGGATCGCCTCCTCGGGCGAGCCGATGAAGATGTGCAGCATCTCGGTCGCGCCGATCCCGTCCATGATTTTCAGGGCGGTCGCCTTGAGCCAGGCGTCGTACGTCGCCTTGGGCAGCGCTTCGCCGGCGGATACGCATTTGCGCAACGAGGAAATATCGTGCTGGCCGATCCTGCTCAGCATCGCGCGGTAGGCGGTCGGCGCGGTGAACACGATGGTTGGCCGCCACAGCGCGATCGCGGTGACGAGATCGTCGGGCGTCGCGCGCTCCAGCAGGACCGAGGAGGCCCCGACTCGCAGCGGGAACAGCACGAGCCCGCCGAGCCCGAACGTGAAGGCGATCGGCGGCGAGCCGATGAAGCGGTCGGACGCCTGCGCGCGCAGCACGTGACGCCCGTAGGTGTCGCAGGTCGCCAGCATATCGCGGTGGAAATGCATGGTGCCCTTGGGCTCCCCGGTCGTCCCCGAGGTGAAGCCGATCAGGCACACGTCGTCGCTTGCGGTGTCGCACGCCGCAAACGTCTCGTAGCCGGGCTTCGTCATCAGCGTTTCGAGCGAGTCGGGTCCGCGGTTGCCCCAATAGACGATGCGCGCAAGGCCGGGCGTCGCCGCCTTGGCCTTCTCCATCTCCTCGGCGAGGCGCGCATCGCACAGGGCAAAGCGGACTTTCGCCTTGGCGAGCGGATAGCCGATCTCCTTGGCGCGCAGCAGCGGCATGGTCGCGACCACGACGCCGCCCGCCTTGATCACCGCCAGATAGGCCGCGACCATCATCGCGTTGTTGGGCGCGCGCAGCAGCACACGATCGCCCGGCACCATGCGAAGCTCGCGGGTGAGCACATTGGCGATGCGGTTCACCCGTTCGGCCAGCTCCGCATAGGCGAGGTTTTCGGCGATCGACAGCAGGCACGGCTCGCCGCCGCGGCCCGCCGCGATCCAGCGGTCGAGCAGTTCGGTCACGCAGTTGAAGCGCTCGGGATATTGCAGCTCCGGCAAGCTGAACAAGAAGTCCGGCCATTGCGAGGACGGCGGGAGGTTGTCCCGCGCAAAACTGTCCACATGCGCCGACCGGATCATGCCATCTGCTCCTTCGCTTTCTTTTGCCTCTCCCCGCTTGCGGGGAGAGGTCGGATCGAGAAGCAATCCGGGTGAGGGGGCCTCTGCGGAAACCGCGCACTCACAGACGCCCCCTCACCCCGACCCTCTCCCCGCAAGCGGGGAGAGGGAGTTCATTCCGCTGCCATAGCGCGCGCCGCCGGCCGGTTTTTCAAGACCTCGCGGGCGATGACGATCTTCTGCACCTCGGTCGCGCCCTCGTAGATGCGCAACGCCCGCACCTCGCGATAAAGCTCCTCGACCTTCACGCCCTTGGTGACGCCGAGCCCGCCGAAGACCTGCACGGCGCGATCGACCACCCGCTGCGCCATCTCGGTCGCGAACATCTTCGCCATCGCGGCCTCGCGGGTAATGCGTTGCGTGCTCTGATCGCGCAGCCACGCGGCCCGGTAGGTGAGCAGCGCCGCGGCGTCGATCTCGGTCGCGCTCTCGGCAATGGCGCCC
>DASPZC010000251.1:0-13454 GCA_035636455.1 Xanthobacteraceae bacterium | reverse complement strand
CCGCCGGGGAGGTCGCCGAAATGGCCGTGTTGGCGGCCGCGCACGTGCGCCGCTTCGGCATCGAGCCGAAGATCGCGCTGCTCTCCCACTCCGACTTCGGCAGCTACGACAGCCCGTCCGCCGCCAAGATGCGGCGCGCCCGCGAGATCATCGCCGACCGCCATCCGGACCTCGAGGTCGACGGCGAGATGGACGGGGAGTCGGCGCTCAACCCGCTCTATCGCGACCGGGTCTTCCCGCACGCGCGCATCAAGGGCGAGGCCAATGTGCTGATCATGCCCAACCTCGACGCCGCCAACATCGCCTATCAGCTGGTCAAGGTGCTGGGCGACGCCCTCCCGGTCGGGCCGATTCTGGTGGGCGCCGCGCGGCCGGCGCATATCCTCACCCCGTCGGTGACCGCGCGCGGCGTCGTCAACATGACGGCGGTCGCCGTCGTCGAGGCGCAGGAATGCGCGGAAGGGCGGGCCTGACTGCGGCGCGCGGCGCGTCGTCGCCAGTGCGAACGCCGAAACCTATCGGGCTTTGTCACCAAGGAGCATTTGCGGTGGAGCAGGGAATCTTCGCGGGCTTAAGAGTCATCGACTGCGCGAGCTTCATTGCCGGGCCGGCGGCCGCGACGGTGTTGTCCGATTTCGGCGCCGAGGTGATCAAGATCGAGCCGCCCGGCGCCGGCGACCCTTATCGCGCGCTGCCGGATCTGCCGGGCAATCCGAAGAGCCCGCAAAATTACGCCTGGATGCTCGACTCCCGCAACAAGAAGAGCCTGGCGCTCGATTTGCGCAAGGCCGAGGGCCGCGCGGTGCTCTACCGCCTCGCCGCCGGCGCCGACGTGTTCATCACCAACTATCCGCCCGCCGTGCGCACGCGCCTCGGCATCACCTACGCGGACATCGCGCCGCTCAATGCGCGGCTCGTCTATGCCTCGTTCACCGGGTACGGCGAGACGGGCGCGGAAGCGACCAAGCCCGGCTTCGACAGCAATGCCTGGTGGGCGCGCTCCGGGATGATGGACCTCGTGCGTCCGTATGCCGGCGCGCAGCCGGCGCGCTCGACGCCCGGCATGGGCGATCATCCCTCGGCCATGGCGTTGTTCGGCGCGATCGTCGCCGCGCTCTACCGGCGCGAACGCACCGGCCAGGGCGCCCATGTGGGCACATCCCTGATGGCCAACGGGGCGTGGGCGAACGGCGTGATGATCCAGGCGCGGCTGTGCGGCGCGACCTTCTACGAGCGCCCGCCGCGCGAGAAGGGGCTCAACGCGCTCACCAACCACTATCTCTGCCGCGACCAGCGCTGGCTCATCCTGTCCCTGTTGAACCCGGAGCGGCAATGGCCGGTGCTCGCCGCCTGCATCGGCCGCCCGCATCTGGTGGACGACCCGCTGTTTGCCACCGTGGCCGCGCGGCAGGCGCACGCGCGCGAGCTGATCGCGATTCTCGATGCGGTGTTCGCCGGCAAGGACTTGGCCGAGTGGCGCGCGATCCTCGACGGGCAGGACTTGATATTCGGCGTGGTGGCGACGGTCGACGATATCGCAGGTGACCGGCAGATGCGGGAGAACGACGTGCTGGTGCCGTTCGACGGCGAGGCGACGCTCACCGTCAGCAGCCCGCTGTGGATCGCGGATGCCGCCAAGGCGAGGCCGCGCGCCGCGCCGGCGGTTGGCGAGCACAGCGAAGAGGTTTTGCGCGCGATCGGCTACCCGGAGGCGGAGATCCGCCGCCTGCGCGCGAGCGGCATCGTTGGGTGATGAATGGACCGGCACGTTGTGAGCCTGCCATATTGATCCTATACCGGAGGCGGTTTCGCCCGGTGGTCGGGCAGGGAGACGCCGTATGCCGATCGATTGGAATGCCATCGATGTGCCCAGTGTGGCCCTTCTCTCCGCCTTCGCCTTCCTATCCTCGCTCGTCGGTCATCTGCTGTCGTTTCGCAGCCGCTTCCTCGGAGCGATTCTGGCGGCCGTGTTGTTCGCGGGCATCTGCGTGCTGTGGTTCTACTACCCGCCCGGCCACGTGCTGAGCCTGGGCACCAAATCCATTTAGCCGCATCGCTGCAAAGATCATCGGCGATCGGCTGGACGCGCCGCCATGTCCTGGTCGGCCCCGATCGATCTTTATTGCGAGCGCACCGACCCGGAGTTCTGGTCGGAACCGGTCAACGCGTTCACCAACATCGCTTTCCTGATCGCCGCCGCGCTGGCGCTGCGGCACTGGCTCCGCGCCGGCGGCCGCGACTACGGCGCGCTTGCGCTGATCGTCGTGACGGCCGCGATCGGCCTGGGCTCGTTCGCGTTCCACACCTTGGCGACGCGCGGCGCGGTGCTCCTCGACATCATCCCGATCGCGCTGTTCATCTATGGATATTTGCTGCTGGCGCTGCGCCGCTTCCTCGGTTTGTCCGGGCTGCCGGCGCTCGCCTGGCTCGTGGGCTTCGTCGTCGTTGCGACCGCGGTGCCGCGCCTGCTGCCGGCGGACTTCCTCAACGGGTCGAGCGGCTATCTGCCCGCTCTCGGCGCGCTGTTCGTGGTCGCCGCGCTGGCGCTGCGCCGCCGCGAGCCGGCGGCGCGCGCGCTCTTCATCGCCGGCGCCATCCTTGCCGTGTCGATCGCGTTTCGCTCGATCGATCTCTTGATCTGCCCGGCGTTCCCCCTCGGCACGCATTTCCTCTGGCACGTGCTCAACGCGCTCGTGCTCTATGTGCTGCTGACGGCGGCGATCGACCGCGCTCGCGTTGCTTTATCCCTCCCCTGGAGGGCAGGGGAGGGTGGCGACCCCAGACTTGGTCCGGGGGAGCCGGGTGGGGTCCTCACAACACGCACGGAGCGTGGGGATAGCACCCCACCCGACCCGCCTTCGCTTCGCTCAGGCGGGCCACCCTCCCCTTTCAGGGGAGGGATTCTGCTCAAACAGCAAGCGTGCCGGCTTTGGCGGCGGTGTAGCGCTCCGCCACCTTGTTCCAGTTCACCACGTTCCACCAGGCCTTGAGATAGTCGGGCCGGCGGTTCTGGTAGGTGAGATAATAGGCGTGCTCCCACACGTCGTTGCCGATCAGGACGCGCTTGCCGTCCATCAGCGGGCTGTCCTGATTGGGCCGCGTCTCGAGCGCGAGCTTGCCGTCGCGGCCGACCAGCACGAACACCCAGCCGGAGCCGAACACGCGCCCGCCGGCGGCGTTGAACTCGTTCTGGAATTTCTCCAGCCCGCCGAGGTCGCGGTCGATCGCGGCGGCGAGGTCGCCCGCCGGCTTGCCGCCGCCCGGTCCCATGATCTGCCAGAACATGGTGTGGTTGGCGTGGCCGCCCATGTTGTTGCGCACCGGGGTGCGGATCGCTTCCGGCAGCTCGCCGATTTTCGCCAGCACGTCCTGGATCGGCTTCTGCGCGATCTGCGGATTGTCCTTGGCGATGGCGTTGAGGTTGTTGATGTAGGCGACGTGATGGCGGTCGTGGTGGATTTCCATGGTGCGCGCGTCGATGTGCGGCTCGAGCGCATTGGCCGGATAGGGCAGGGGTTCCTGCTTGAACGGGCCGGCAGGGGCGGGCGCCGGAGCGGGCGCCGGCTGGGCGGCCGCGATGCGGGGGGCAACGGCCGCGGCCGCGACGCCGGTGGCGGCGACCATCAGGTTGCGGCGGGTCAGGGATGGCATGGGGTCCTCCTGGGTTGTGGTGCCGGGGAGTTACGGCCGAGCCTGGCGGCGGTTTCAGCCGAGGAGGCAGGGCGGAGGCAAATCTTAGCGGTTGGCCGGGCCAGTGTGGGAGCGCGGGCCGCTCAAGACCGCGTGAGAACCGGCGTTTTCCGGCGGCGCAGATGGCCGGCACAGGCGCAGCGTCGCCGGTTTGAAAACCGGGCGACTCTCCGATAGGTTCCGCGCTCGGCTGGAGCACATGAGGAGACCAACATGATTGGAAAAATGGCGGTGGCCGCCGCCGCGCTGACGCTTGTCACGGCTTTGCCGGCGCCGCCGGCCGTCGCGCAGGACCCGTTCGCGGTACTGGGCGGCGCGGTGATCGGAGGTGGGGTCGGCGCCGCCGTGGGCGGCGGTCGCGGCGCGGTGATCGGCGCGATCATCGGCGGCACCTCCGCCGCGGTCATCAGCCGCGAGGCGCAGGTACGCGGCGGCTACTACTGGTGGCACGACCGCTGCTACGTCCGCTATCCCGACGGCAGCTACGCGCCGGTCCGGCGCGGCTATTGCTGGTAATCGCCGGCACCGGATGTTGGTTGGAACGCAACGAGCGCCCCGCGGGGCGCTCGTGTCGTTTCGGGCCAGGAGCATTTTCCGGCGCAGTGTGCAGCGGTTCACCTCGTTCGAGATACAAGTTCCAATCAGTGCCGCGCGCCGGCCGAACGCTTGCTCGGAGGAAAAACGCCCATGCGCACGATTATCTCCACGGGCACGCCGTAGTCACGCATGACCCGGTTGCCATCGCGCAGCCCGCACGCCTCGCGCTGGACGATGAAGTTCCACAACGCGCACGCGGCCTCGGCGACCAGCGCCTCGCGCGGCCGCGGGTCTTCGCCCTCCGCGTCAAAGGCGCGCAATGCCGCGAGCGCGGCCTCGAGCTGACGCCCGTGCCGGCCGAGCGCGGAGACTTTCTCCTGCGCGATTTCGTAGTCGAGCGCGGCGGCCGGATTGGCAAGCAATCGAGAGATCGGAGGGCGGAGATTTCTGCTCATGCGGCCTTGCGCGTCCAGGTGACGAGGGTCGCGTCGGCTTGCGCATCAAGCACCTGCACCGGGCCGCCTTCAAGACCGTGCTCGGCCAACACCTCCTCGGGCGTGCGGGCGGGCACCTGGGGAAACACCGGCCGTCCGCCGGCAAGCCGGACTTTGTTTGCGCGCGAGAGATTGAACGCGTCGTAGCCGATGTCGAGAAACAATCCGAACACGTCGGTGCCGCCGATGATCGCGACGACGCCCGTGGTCACGCCGGCGGCACGGCAGGCCTCTTCGAACGGAGCGCCGGCCGGGTTCCACAGGCGCGCCTTGGGATTCGACGGATCCTCGGAAATGGCGGAAATCTGCCGGGTGAGGACGAGCCGGCGGCGGCGCGCCGAGTTCGGCTGGTTTTCGCGCGAATGGCGGCCGTGCACGACCAGGTCGGCCGCCTCGAGGCCGCTTTCGAAAAACCGCTGATCGGCATCGATCTTCAGGACATCCGGCATGTGGCCGTTGTGGTCGGCCAGCATGCCGTCGATCGAGACGATGGCGTAACCGACAATGCGCCAGGGTCGCGGCATGCGCACGCGGCCGCCGCCGTCAGTTGCCCTCGATCGTGCGCACCACGCTCTCGACCGGGCGCGAGCTTACGTTCGGCGTCTTGATGTCCTTCATCACGATGGCGTCGTATTCCGGCAGGGACTCGAGCTTGTCGCGCGCGCGCATCTGCACGATCTTGTATCCGCCGGCCTTGAGGTCGTCGAGAATTTGGCCGATGGCATCCGCGGTCGCGTGCTGGAAATCGTGCATCAGAATGATGCCTTTGCCGTGTTTCTTGAGCTTCGTCGCCACCGATTGCCTGACCTGCTCCGGCCGGCGCATCTTGAAGTCGAATGAATCGAAGTCGGCCGAGAAGATGGCGACGTTGCGCTGGCCGAGATAGGCCAGCGCTTCCGGCGGCTGCTGCAGCGCCGGGAAGCGGAAGAACGGCGCGATCGGTGCGCCAACGGCCCAGCGCACGGCGCTGATTCCTTTCTCGATCTCGTCCTTGAAGCCGTACTCCACGGCCTGCATCTTGCCGTTTATCAGGCAGCGGCCCTTGGTCTTCGACAGGTTCTGATGGCACCAGGTGTGCGAGCCGATCGAATGCCCGGCGGCCGCCACCTGCTTGAGCAGGTCGGGCTCGTAGGTGGCATGCAGGCCGATCGGGAAGAAGATCGCCTTGACGCAGTGACGGGCGAGCGCGGCCAGCACTTTCAGGGTGTTGTTCGGCCACGGGCCGTCGTCGAAGGTCAGCACCACTTCGCCGGTGCGCAGGAAATCCATGCCCTTGAAGTGCTCGGCGCCGAAGCCGGGTCCGCCGGTGGTGTCGACCTCAACAACGCGCGAAACGCCGAGCGCGTTGGGGTTGCCGGGGCAGGGCGGCGACGCGGGCGCGGCGGCCGGAGCGGGAGACGCGGCGGGAGCGGGCGCCGGCGCCTGCGCCATGATGGGCGGCCCGGCGGGAGCTTGAGTGGCAGGCGCGGACGGGGCCGGCGCGGCGACCTGCGGGGAGGGCTCCACCTCGCGGATCGGGTTGGCCGGAGGCGTGCGCACCGCGCTGACCGGCGCGGGCGCGGGTGCCGGCGGGGGCGCCTTCGGACCTTGCACGATCGCCCACGCGACGCCGGCTGCCACCAGCAACAGCGCGCAGAACCCGGCCGCGCGCATCACGATCACACGCATTCCATCCTCCCCCGCTCCGGGGATCAGTCTCGTCGCGCCGCATAGAGCGGGCAATCGGCCGCCAAGTCAACCAATGACCCGGCCGCTCGAAAGCGTAACGCACGAAAACCTAATGCGCGATCACGGCTTTGCCATGGCGAATCGACGCAGTGGGAGCACGTGGAACCGCGTGAGCGCGTCGTAACAGGGCGCGGCACCGATCATGGAAGCTGGTATTGCTTGCCGGACCCGCTAGGCTTGGCGCGATGGCGAGGGGGAGTTTGATCACAGGGAGGAAGCAACCATGATGCCTTTCTTGCGGTCGTCCTGCCTGACGTCAATGATGGCGGCGGTGGCCATGCTGGTCACCATCACAGAGTGCCCCATGGCCCAACAGCTCAAGCCGAAGCCGATCGCCGTGAAGACCCCGGATGGGCTGACCATCGCGGCGCAGGAGTGGGGGAATCCGGCTGGGCCGGAGATCCTGTTCATCCACGGCTTCTCGCAAAGCCATCTGTCGTGGATACGGCAGATCGACAGCGATCTCGCCCGGGAGTTTCGCATCGTCACCTACGACCTGCGCGGCCACGGCAATTCCGACAAGCCGTTCGAGCCCGAGCGGTACAAGGAGTCCAAGGCGTGGGGCGACGAGGTCCAGGCGGTGATCGACGCGGCCGGGCTCAAGCGTCCGGTCCTGGTCGGCTGGTCCTATGGCGGCCGCGTGATGTCCGATTATTTGAAGACGCACGGCCCGGCGCGCCTCGCCGGCCTCAACTACGTCGATGCGGTGACCAAGGCGGACCCGAGCTTCTTCGGCGAGGGGCTCAAGCTGCAGCCCGGCATGTTGTCGGACGATCTGGCGACCAATATCGCGGCGACCCGCGCCTTCCTGCATGCGTGCTTCGAGCGGCAGCCGACCGCGGACGACTACGAGACCATGCTCGCCTTCAACATGATGGCGCCGCCGAAGGTGCGCGCCGCCATGGGCGGGCGGCAGCTCGACGTCGACGCGGTGATGGCGGCGCTCAGGCTGCCGGTGCTGGTGACCCACGGCGCGCAGGACCGGCTGATCCTGCTCACCGCCGCCAAGCACACGGCCGCGGCCATACCGGGCGCCCGGCTCTCGGTCTACGAGGGCGTCGGGCACGCGCCGTTCTACGAGGACGCGCCGCGCTTCAACGCCGAGCTCGCCGCTTTCGTGCGCGACGCCATCAAGGGACAATGAGCGCGGCGGCGGCCGCGACAGCGCGGCCGGATCAGGGAGGCCCGCATGATCCGCAAGCTCAAATCGGGCCAGTACCGGCTCTACTCGCGCAAGAAGAACCCCAAGACCGGCCGGCGCCGCAACCTCGGCACCTTCCCGACCCGGCAGGCGGCCGAGAAGCACGAGCGCGCCGTGCAATATTTCAAGCGCGGCGGCTGACGGCATCTCAGTGCAGCTGTTTCGACAGGCCGGCGAAGCGTTCGGCGCCGACCATCAGCAGGATGGTCAGGACGATGAGAACGCCGGAGGCCGCCGCGGTGCGCACGTCGAGATTGGTGTCGATGATCTGCCACAGGTGGATCGGCAGCACCTCGGTGCGCGCGTCGGTCAGGAACAGCGACACCGGCACGTTGTCGAACGAGGCCATGAAGGCGAGGAACGCGCCCGCGGCGATGCCGCGGCCGATCAGCGGCAGGGTGACCCGGCGGAAGGTGAAGAACTGTCCGGCGCCCAGGCTCAGCGACGCGTCGAGCAGGGCCGGGTCGAGCTGGGCGAGGCTCGCGATCGTGGTGCGCAGCACGAACGGCACGCACACGGCGACGTGGCCGAGGATCAGCGTCGGCAGCGACAGCGGCGCCCCCACCAGGCTGAAATAGATCAGCGCGGCAAAGCCGAACGCGAGCGCGGGAAGCAGCAGCGGCGACATGAACAGAGAATCGAGGATTTTCGCCCAGCGCGCGGTGCTGCGCCCGATCGCCAGCGCGCCGGCGGTGCCGAGCAGCACGCACAGGACCGTCGAGGCGGCCGCCACCTTGAGGCTGTTGAGGGCCGCCTGCTGCATCTGATAGGCGTCGATCAGCGCGGCGTACCAGCGCAGCGAATAGCCGGAGGGCGGAAAGCGCAGCGACTGCGTGCTGGTGAACGAGGTCAGCAGCACGATGGCGGTCGGGAATATCAGAAAGAACAGCGCGATCCCGGCGAGGCCGCCGATCGTCAGGCGAAAGCTCAGCCGGTCGAGATCGAAGCGGCGCGCTTCAGCCATGCTGCACCGCCGACCGCGTCCGCCCCACCATGTTGAGCAAATACACCACGAGCAGGACGGAGGTCATCAGCAACACCGACATGGCCGCCGCGAACGGCCAGTTGTTGGCGCCGGTGGCCTGCTGATAGATGTAGAGGGGCATGTAGACGAGCCGCGCGCCGCCGATCAGCGTCTGGGTCACGAACGCGGTAGTGCAGGCGGCGAACACCAGGATCGAGCCGGCCACCAGTCCGGGCAGCCACAGCGGCAGGATCACCCGGCGGAACGTGCGCCAGTGGCCGGCGCCGAGCGCCCAGGAGGCATCGGCGAGGTTGGGGTCGATGCGCTGCAGGGTGGTGATGAGCGGCAGCACCATCAGCGGCATCTGCACCTGGGCGAGCACCATCACCACGCCGACCTCGCTGAACAGCAGGCGCAGCGGCTCGTCGATCAGGCCGAGCGAGATCGCCGCCTTGTTGAGGATGCCCTGGCGGCCGAGGATGACGATCCAGGCGAAGGTGCGCACCACCACGCTGGTGAGGATCGGCAGGATCACCAGGAACAGCAGCAGGGAGCGCAGGCGCGCCGGCGCATGCACGCACACCCAGGCGAGCGGCAGGCCGAAGATCAGGCACACCAGGGTCGCCTTGACGCCGAGCGCGAGGGTGTCGAACAGGATGCTGAGGCTGAACGCATCGCCGAGGAATTTTGCGTATTGCGCCAGGGTGAAACGGTCGAGCGCGAGCCCGTCGGACAGGCTCACCAGCAGCAGCACGATCAGCGGCGCGGCGAAGAACAGCACGAAAAACGCGCCGAGCGGCAGCAGCAGCCGCCACTCGGACGCGCTCCCCGCGGGCGCGGTCACAGCTTGATGTCGCGGTTGAACCGCTCGATCCACTCGGAACGGCGCTCGTTGATCTTCGACCAATCGAAATAACGCAGCTTGGCGAGATCGTCCTGCGACTTCGCCACCTGCTTGACGATCTCGCCCTTGAGCGGGACCTTGCGGTTGGTCGGGATCACCCAGTAGGGCGTGCGTTCCATGTCCTCCTGGACCTCGGGCGCGATATGCGCGTCGATGTACTGGACCGCGAGATCGGGCTGCACCGCATTCTTCACGAGGTGCAGGCTGGTGCGCCAGGCCGGGATGCCGGTGTCGAGGGTGGCGAATTCGATGTCGACGCCCTTTTCCTTCAAGGTCTGCACGAAGTTGAAGTTGTAGGGCGCGATGTCGATCTGCTCCTGCTGGAACAGCGCCGCATGCGCGCCGAGGTTGGCCGAGATCGCGCCGACCCCGGGGAGCAGCTCCTTGAGCGCCTTGAACGCCGGCTCGATGTCGCTTTCGCCGCCGCCGCGGGTGCGCGCCAGATCGACCATGAAGGCCATGCCCAGCGTGCTGTTGAGCGCGGTCAGCCCGACGCGGCCCTTGTAGGCGGGGTTGAACAAATCGTTCCAGGATTTCGGCCGCTCCTTGATCTTGCGCGGATTGAAGCCGATGCCGATCACCTGCAGCGAGATTTTCGGGCCCCACGGGTCCTGGAACGCCGGGACCAGGTCCCTGTAGTTGGGCGATTTGTCGACCGGGTATTTTTCCAGCACGCCCGCCTTGACGGCGTCGAGCAGCGGGCCCTCGTCCATGATCGCCACGTCGAACGGCGGCTTGCCGCGCGAGGCTTCGAGCTTCGCCACCTGGTCGGTCGCGAGCGCGATGGTCTGTGTCACCTCGGCGCCGGTCTTCTTGCGGAAATAGGGCGCGAGCACGTCGCGGTGCGCCTCGTTCCAGGTGCCTGGGAACGTCGCCACCACCAGCGGATCGGCGGCGTTGGCGCGGCGCGGCAGCAGCGCCAGCGCGCCCGCCGCAAGTCCGGCTTCGAGGATTTGGCGGCGTCCGATCAGTACGGTCATGGGCTCTCTCCTGTTTGCGCCGACGCCGGCTCCGGGAACAGGAGGCAGGCATCGATGGCCGTCGGCTCGACGAACACGTCGCTGCCGGCCGCCGGCAGCGACGCAAGCTCGGGGCGGGGGACTGCGACCCGGAACGCAGTCCCCGCCGCGAGGGTCAGCTCGTAGATCAAGGTGGGACCGAGCGGCAAGATCACGCCGATCTTGGCCTGCAGGCGCCCGGGACCGGACGCGGCGACGAGCCGCAACCGCTCCGGCCGGATCGACACTACGACGCGCGCGCCGGCGGGAAAACCGCTTGCCGCGCACGCGAGGCGGCCGCCGGCGTCGAGGGCGACCTCGCATTGCGCGCCGTCGACGCGCGCGACGGTCCCGCCGAGCAGGTTGGTGCTGCCGACGAAGCGATTGACGAACAGGGTCGCAGGCCGATCGTAGATCTCGACCGGGCTCGCGAACTGCTCGATCGCCCCGCGGTTGAGCACGGCGATGCGGTCGGCCATGCCCATCGCCTCTTCCTGGTCGTGGGTGACCATGATGGTGGTGATGCCGTAGAGCCGTTGCAGCCGCTTGATCTCGACCTGCATGTCGAGGCGCAGGTTCTTGTCGAGCGCGCCGAACGGCTCGTCGAGCAGCAGGATTTTCGGCTCGACCGCGAGCGCGCGGGCTAGCGCAATGCGCTGCTGCTGGCCGCCGGAAAGCTGGCGCGGCCAGCGGTCGGCGAACTCCGCCATCTGCACCAGCCCCAGCATCTCGGCGACGCGCGCCCTGATGCGCGGACGCTCCTCGCCGCGCGCTTCGAGCCCATACGCCACGTTCCGCGCCGCCGTCATGTGCGGGAACAGCGCGTAGTTCTGGAACACGATGCCGGCGCCGCGCCGGTTCGGCGGCAGATGGTCGACCGCCTCGCCGTCGTAGCGCACGCGTCCCTCGCTCTGGCGGATGAAGCCGGCGATGATGCGCAGCAAGGTCGACTTGCCGCAGCCGCTCGGCCCGAGCAGCGCCACCAGCTCGCCGGCATCGACGCCGAGCGATACGTCGCGCACCGCGGCGGTCGCGCCGAACCGGTGCGTGATGGCTTCGAGCTTGAGCGAATGGCCGCGTCCCGGCGGGCTCGTCGCGCGGCGGAGGTCGGCGGCGTCGGGCGCTCGCATCGAGGCTTCCAGGTGGATACCGGCACTCAAGGTTAGTGCATCGCCGTCCCACCGGAAAGTTTTGATTGGCGTCTGCGCTTAGATTCTCGTGCGGAAGCTCGACGGCGTGCGCCCATAGGTTGCCCGAAACGCATCGTTGAAGCGCCGCACGCTGCCGAAGCCGGCGGCGAACGCGATCTCGGAGAACGGCATCGCGGTATTGTTGATCAGCCGCTTTGCCGCCTGGACGCGGCGGGTCGCGGCCATATCGCTCGGCGTGGCGCCGGCGTGGCGGATGAACAGGCGCAGCAAATGCCGCGGCCCGATGCCGAGCTTGTCGGCAAGCGCGCTCACCGAGGCGCGGTCGAGAAAGCCGTCCTCGATCAGGCGCATGGCGCGGCCGACGGTGGTCCGGGTGCCGTGCCAGGCCGGGCTGCCGGGCGCCGTTTCCGGCCGGCAGCGCAGGCATGGACGAAAGCCAGCGCGTTCGGCCGCCGCGGCGGTGGGGAAGAACACGACGTTGTCCGACCGCGCCGGCCGCACCGGGCAGACCGGACGGCAGTAGATGCGGGTCGTGCGCACGCCGGTGAAGAACGCGCCGTCGAACGCCGGATCGCGCGCGAGGCGCGCGCGGTCGCACGTCGCGCGGTCAAGCGGCAACGGCGGTCGCGTCAACATGACGTGGTAGCTTAACGCCGGGCCGCACCGGCCGGTAGCCGGAATCGGACGTGGTCGGGGACCATGTCCGAAAACGGCCAGCAAGTTCGCCGCCCCACAATAGGTTCGAGGTCATGGACGAACGCCGCACGACCGGCAAAGTCTCGTCGCGCGTCGCCGGGCCGTACCACGGCTGGCTCGTGGTCGGCGCGGCCTTCCTGGTTGCGCTGTACGGGTTTGGCCTCGGGTTCTACGGGCCCGGCATCTACCTCGTCGCGCTGTCGCAGATGCACGGCTGGTCGGCGGCGGACATCTCCTCGGCGATCACGAGCTACTATGTGCTCGGCGCCGTGTTGGTTTTCTTTTTCATCGGCGGCCTGTTCGATCGCCTCGGCGCGCGATGGGTTGTCGGCGCCGGCGCCGTGGCGATGGCCTGCGGCGTGGTGCTGCTCGCGTTCGTTGCCCGCCTCTGGCACCTCTACGCGGCCTTCGCGGTGATGTCGCTCGGCTGGGCGACGATGAGCGGCGCGGCGATCAATATCATCATCGCGCCGTGGTTCGACCAACGCCGCGGCTTTGCCATCAGCCTGGCGCTCAACGGCGCGAGCGCCGGCGGCCTGATCGTGGCGCCGCTGCTGACCATTCTCATCGGCCGGTTGGGCTTGGGGCCGGCCTTGTGGTCGACTTGCGCGCCGATGCTCGCCGTCCTGTTGCCGGTCGTGGCTCTGGTGCTGCGCCCCAAGCGCGCCGATGAACGCGACGGCGGCGGCGCCGCCTCCACTGTGCCGGAGCCGCAGCGATCGCACGGGACGCCGCCGGCGCACGGGACGGCCTTCAGCCTTTCCGCGGCATTGCGCAATCGGAGTTTCCTCACCGTCTCGATCCCGTTCGCCCTCGGGCTGACGGCGCAGGTCGGGTTCGTGACCCACCAGGTCGCATTTCTCTCGCCCCTCATCGGCACCCTCGCGGCCGGCTGGGCCGTCAGCCTGACCACGTTCGCCGCCATCGTCGGCCGCCTGGCAACCGGCTTGTTCGTCGACAAGGTCGACCGCCGCGCCACGGCGTGCGGCAATTTCCTGGTTCAGGTGGCGGCGCTCGCCATCCTGATGTCGGCGCGGTCGGCGCCGGCGCTCTACCTCGGATGCGCCCTGTTTGGGCTTGGCCTGGGGAAT
>DASPZC010000250.1:0-5899 GCA_035636455.1 Xanthobacteraceae bacterium | reverse complement strand
TCGACGGCCGCGCCGAGACCGTGGTCGAGGTGCCGCAGCAGCCCTCGGGCCTCGGCTTTCGGCCGGACGGGACGTTGCTGATCGTGTCGATGCGCGACCGGCGGCTGATGCGGCTCGATGGCACCAAGCTCGCGCTGGTCGCCGACCTCTCGGCGCTCGCCCCGAGCCACTGCAACGACCTGGTGGTCGACGGCGCGGGGCGCGCCTATGTGGGCAATTTCGGATTCGACCGGCATGCCGGCGAAGCGCCGCGCGCGACCTGCCTCGTCCGCGTCGATCTCGACGGGGGCGCGTCGATCGCGGCGGATGAGCTGATGTTTCCGAACGGCACGGTGATCGCGCCCGACGGCCGCAAGCTGATCATCGCGGAAACCTACGCGCAGCGGCTCACCGCCTTCGACGTCGGCCCCAACGGCGCGCTCGCCAACCGCCGCCTGTTCGCGGCGCTCGACGGCATCTATCCGGACGGCATCTGCCTCGACGCGGAAGGCGCGGTGTGGGTCGCCGACGCGCGCGGGCCGCGCGTCGTGCGCGTGCTCGACGGCGGGCGCATCGCGCGCACGATCGCGACCGGCGAGCGCAACACCTATGCCTGCATGCTGGGCGGCGCCGACCGGCGCACGCTCTTCATCTGCACCAATACGGGCAGCGGTCCGGGCATGGCGGCCAAGCGCGACGGCCGCATCGAGATGATCCGCGTCGAGGTGCCGGGCGCCGGCTGGCCGTGACCTTCTCCCTCTCCCCGCTTGCGGGGAGAGGGTCGGGGTGAGGGGGCGTCGAAGGAAACGCGTATTCGCAGAGGCCCCCTCACCCGGATCGCTTCGCGATCCGACCTCTCCCCGCAAGCGGGGAGAGGTGAAGAGGAGAGAGCAAACATGCGTCTCGACGGAAAAATCGCCATCGTGGTCGGCGCCGGTCAGGGGCCGGGCACCGGCATGGGCAACGGGCGCGCCACCGTCCTGCGGTTCGCGCAGGAAGGCGCCAAGGTGCTCGCCGTCGACCGCGACCTCGCCTCCGCCGAGGAGACCGCCGGCATGGTGCGCAAGGAAGGCGGCGTGTGCGTGCCGTTCGCGGCGGACGTGACCAAGGAGGCGACGCTCGCCGCCGTGATGGCGGCGGCGCGCGAGCAGTGGGGCCGCGTCGACATCCTGCACAACAATGTCGGCGTGAGCATCGCCGGCGGCGACGCGCCGCCGACCGAGATCACCGAGGAGGCGTTCGACCGCATCTGCGCCATCAACCTGCGCGGGGTGGTGATGGCGTGCAAGCACGTGCTGCCGATCATGCGCGAGCAGCGCGCCGGCGCGATCATCAATATTTCGTCGGCCGCCGCGGTCGAGAATTATCCGTACGTCGCCTACAAGGCCACCAAGTCGGCGATGATCGCCTACACGCGGCAGATCGCCATCCAGAACGCGGAGTTCGGCATCCGCGCCAACGTCATCCTGCCCGGCCTGATGGACACGCCGATGGCGGTCGACACCCGCGCGCGCGCCATGGGCAAGAGCCGCGCCGAGGTGGCGGCCATGCGCGACGCCAAGGTGCCGCTGCGCAAGCGCATGGGCACCGCCTGGGACGTCGCCAACGCGGCGCTGTTCCTGGCGTCGGACGAGGCGAACTTCATCACCGGCGTGGCGCTGCCGGTCGACGGCGGCGCGCTGGCGCGGATCGGTTAAGAAATTCCCTTTCCGCAAGCGGGAAAAGAGCAATTCGCTTAGGATTTCCGCGAAAGAAGTGATAGGATGCCTGCATAGAACAAAAAGTCGGCTTTGCGAGGGAGGGTCGGATGTCGCACGCGCGCATTCCAACGTTGTGCATCCTCCTGCTGGCTGCGTCGCTGCCGCAGGCACAAGCCCAGGACGCGGCGCTGCAGCCGGGCGAGGCCTTCGTCACCCGCTTCGCCGGCACCGCGGGCGCCAACGGGCGTGCCGTCATCAATCCCAACGGAACGGTCGGCAGCATCATCGACCTGCGCATGCCGCGCCGGCCGCCGCAGGGACAGCACTGGGTCGACGAGCCGCAGCGCAATCCGGTGACGGCAGCCGAGGTCGGCCAGGTGTTCGGCGTCGCGCTCGACGAGGGACCGAACGTTTTCATCGCGGCTACGGCGGCGTTCGGGCTGCATCGCACGCCCGACAACGCGCAATGGATGCCCGGCATGTGGGGCCCGGGCGGCCCCGGCGGCGTCTACGTGCTCGATCGCAACAGGGGTTACCGGCCGCGCGTCCTGGCGCAAGTCGGCTTGAGCGGGCGGCCCAACAGCGGGGCCGCGCTCGGCAACATCGCCTACGACAAATGGCACAAGCAGCTGTTCGTCTCCGATCTCGAAACCGGCATGATCCACCGCCTGCGCGCTGCGGACGGCGCCGACGGCGGCTATTACGATCACGGCACGCAGGGCCGCGCCAATTTCCTCGACGCGGAGAACAAGCAGCCGCGCAGCATGACGCCGATCGCGTTCGATCCGAACTCGGGCGCGCGCATTGCCGATTGCCAGGGGAAATTCGACCTGACGCCGGAATGCTGGAACGTCGCCGCCTCGGGACGGCGGGTGTGGGGCCTCGGCATGCGCCGCGAACAGGGCAGCGGCGAGGTCAGGCTCTACTACGCGGTGTGGAGCAGCCCGGCGCTGGGCAACGCCGCCTGGAATCAGGCCGCCGAGGACGATAAGCGCAACTCGGTATGGTCGGTCCGGCTCGGTCCCGACGGCAACTTCGATCCGTCCGGCGTGCGGCGCGAATTCTTGCTGCCCGACTTCTTCGTGAAACAGGAGGACATCGCGCGCGCGGGCTACAGCCAGCCGGTCAGCGATATCGCGTTCCCCGAGTGCGGCGGCCGCGCCGCGATGCTGGTCGCCGAGCGCGGCGGCCTGCGCAACCTCGGGCTCGAGGCGGACAATCCGTTCGCCTATCCGCACGAGGCGCGCACGCTGCGCTACGAGCTTTATCAGGACGGGGTGTGGCGGCCGGTCGGGCGCTACGACGTCGGCTTCTACAACCGGCAGAAGGACGGCGAGCCCTTCCTGCGCGCGAACTGCGCCGGCGGCGCGGCCTTCGGGCTCGGCTATACCGATGCCTGGATCGCCAGCCGGTCGCAGCCCGATCAGTTCGTGTGGATCAGCGGCGACTCGCTGTGCTCGCCCGACGGGCCGTGCAACCTGCCGCCGCCCGCGCCGAGCGCCGCGACGCCGCCCACCGCGCCCGGCCAACCGGCGCCGACCCTGGCGTCCGACCAGGGCGCGCAGGGCGACGACTCGGAGGTGCACGGCCTGCAGGGCCTGCGCGAGGCGGCGTTCGACCAGCTCGCGCCGCCGGCCGCCTTCCGGCCCTACCCGAACGATGGCAGCGAGCCCTATCCGCCGGCCGGGCCGAGCCTCGCCTATCTGATCGACACCGACATCAACGTCGATGCCGCCGGCAACCTGATCCCCGACGAGCTGACCAGGAACGACGCGACCAAGATCGGGGACGTTGCGATCTACCAGGTGTGTGCGGGCCCGGTCGCCGCGGCGGCGCTTCCGCCCCCGCCGCCGGCGCCGCCGGAAGGCCTATTGTGGATCGAGGAGGGTCACATTCCGGAGCTGAGCCACGGCTGGTTCTATTCGCATGGGCGCGAATGGAGCCATTACCGCTGGGCCTCGCATTGGCCGGTCATGAGCCACCAGCGCATCCAGTCGTGGCATGATCCGCGCCGCACCCTCATTCACGACTTGCGGCCGAGCCGGGTGCATAACCTCTTCATCAGCGTGGTGCACGACGTGCGGCCGAGCTGGGTGCATGATCGCCGGCGCACCGTCGTTCATGATGAGATTCGCAGCCGGCTGCACGATCCGCGGCGCAGCCAGGTGCACGATCTGTGGCGCAGCGTCGAGCATGATCGGCGCCTGTCGGTGGGCGGTCACCCGCGTGAGCAGTCGCATCACAACCTGCTGAGCCAGATCGGCCACGTCCCGGTCGGCTCACATCTCGTGGCGCTGAGCCTGCGCAACCATGTGCCGTTCGGTTCCCATGCCACGGCACTGAGCCGGCGCGGACACGTGCCGGCCGGATCGCACGATCCGGCGCGCAGCCGGCAGATCGTGACGACGCCGTCGATCACGCATCTCACGGCGCTGAGCCGGCGCGGACACGTGCCGGCCGGGTCGCACAACGCGATCGCAAGCCGCGGGACGGTGCACAGCGCGGCGGCCAGCAAGGCGCAAACGACGATACCGACGATCCAGCACACCACCGCGGCGAGCCGCGCGACGGCACACACCAAGGCCGCGAGCCGCAGGACCGGCCATAGTGCGGCGGCAAGCCGGGGGACGGGACACAGCGCAACCGCGAGCCGCGCGACCGTGCACAGCGCGGCGGCAAGCCGCGGGCCAACCCATAGTGCCGTGGCAAGCCGCGGGGCGGTCCATAGTGCCGTGGCAAGCCGCGGACCGGTGCACAGCACGGCGCTGAGCCGCGCCCGCGTGCATCAGCCCGCCGCATCAAGGGGATCGAAAGGAGGCGGGACCACGACCATTACGCGGACGCCGCCGAAAATCGTGCCGCAGCCCCGCGTTCAGCCGCCGAAAAAATGTCCGCCCGGCCAACGGTGCTGATCACGCCGCGCCCGGCAACTGGATCCGCGGCGCCGCGTGCGTCGGCATGGCTCGGCCTGTTGGCGACACTTGCGGCGCTCGCCGTCGCGCCCGCCGTACGCGCCGAGGACACGCCGGCGCGGCCGCGGCTCTTCACCCATGAAAGCTACGTCGAAGAGGCGACCCGCGTCACCGAGCTGCCGATCACGGATCCGCTCGGCATGTTCGCCTATGTGCTCGACAATCTTCCCGACCGGGTGAACGTCTATCCGACCGAGAACTATTATTACTTCAGCTTCATCCACAACAGCACGCGCTATGCCGGAAACATCCGGCTCGATGCGTCGGACCGCGACAAGGGCAAGGTCCACTTCGCCTATTACGAGGACCTCGCGGAATGGAAGGATGAATCGCCGGTGTTCCACGTCGTGCTCGACCGGGTGCAGGGCGTCGCTGTGGAAAAACTCGAGCCGCTCGTCTACCGCGTGGCGTACCGGGATAAATCGATCACGTTCGCGCTCAACGACCTGTCGAAGGTGGTGCCGCCGGCGGGCGCGCTCGGCGCGGACGAAAAATACGTCGGCCCGGTGTTCGACGACTCGGCGATCCGCTTCTTCCTCGTCTACAATTCGAAGCTCAAGGTGTTTCATTACGTGCTCGACGAGACTATCCGGGTCGCCGACGAGTTCTTCGCGGCGAAGAGCACCGATCGCATCCTGATCGGCAAACGCACCGGCTTTGCCTTCTATCGGGATCATCGCCTCGATCGGAAAATCCTGATCGGCGTGTTCGAAGGCAATTCGCGGGTCAACAACTATTTCGACGGTCCGTTCGACCAATTGCCCGACAATTTCATCGAAGGCGAGACGCTGCGGCGGATCATCCTGGAGGTCGAACCGGGCCTCGCCGGAAAGATCGACCGCCTGGGCGGATCGCCCGACGGCACGAGCCGCTACCTGATCGCGCCCTACCTGCACTATCGCAGCGAGGACGAGCTCTCCGTGTTCCACCAATGCGCGACCAGCAAGGACGTGGCGCCGGAGCTCTATTACGGCTGCTTCGCCGTCGACACCAGCAGCGAGCCGGAGGCCGCGCCGCCGCCGAAGAGCAAGCCGAAGCGGAGTGCCCGCAAGCGGCGGTGATTCCCGCGGGACAAGGGCCGCCGCAACCGCGTAGTCTAGCCGATCCCTTCAGCAACGAGAGGACGACCCATGACCGAGGCTTACGAGCGGGGACTGAAAGTGCGGCGCGAGGTGCTGGGCGCAGACTATGTCGACAAGCAGATCGCGTCGGCGGACGATTTCAACCGGCCAATGCAGAACCTCGTCA
>DASPZC010000249.1:0-7642 GCA_035636455.1 Xanthobacteraceae bacterium | reverse complement strand
CAGGCGGATCGCCGACGCGCGCCAGCGCAATGCGCCACCGCGCCACGAACTCGCGCCGCGCTTCGTCCGGCAGGGTGCCGCCGCGATGCGGGATGTACCAATCGAGCAGCAATTCGGCCTCGATCAGGAAGGCGTCGATATCGTAGCGCATCAGCTGGTGTTCGACGCTCGGCGCCACCGGCAGCAAGCTCGGCAGCGGCTCGCGGTGCAGCTTGACCAGCACGTCGATGGCGGCGGCGTAGCGTTCTTCGATCGGCGCCGGCGGATCGCCCGCCACCACCGCCTCGGTCCCCAGGTCCTCGAGGATCAAGAGCCCATCGGCGACGTCGGCCGCATAGATGTCCGGCGCCGAGAAGCCGCGCGCCCGCAGCCCGCGCGCGACGGCGACGAACGGTTTCACGTCTTCGGCCAGATGGGCGATGGCGCTGTACGGCAATCCGTTGCGCACCGGCGGCCCGTCCGGGCGGCGCGGCGCGTTCATCAGCACGGCGCGGCGCGCGCCTTGCATCAGGCGCTCATAGGTGCGGGTCGAGGCGTCGCCCTGCAGATAGCGGCGCTCGGCGTCGCCGAAACCGGACTCGTCGAGGAACCGCCGCACCGCCGCGAGCCGCCCGACGCGCGCCGCGAAGGCGCCGTAGCCGGTGATGCGCGCGTGCCGCGCGTTCAATCCGAGCGTGGCGGCGAGGCTGAACCCGATGTCGAGCCGATCGCTGGGCAAGAGGTCAGCCGCCCGGTCCGGCCACTCCAGCAGCACGGCGGCGCCCTCACCGGCGTCCTCGAAGCCCAGCTCGACGAGCTCGCGCGGTTCCGACACCCGGTAGAGATCGCCGTGCACGAGCGGGAAGCGCGGCAGCGCGTAGGTCTGCACCAGGGTGAAGGTCGGGCTCGGCACGTCGAGGCGCTCGTCGCCGGCGAGGTGGCGGATGAGCGCGCGCGCGAACGTGGTCTTGCCGGCGCCGAGATCGCCCGACAGCGTGACGAGGTCGCCGGGGCCGAGGATCGCCGCCACGTCCATGGCGAACCGGCGCGTCGCCTGCTCGTTCGCCAGCACGATTTGGAAGCTCGATTCGCCGGAGCCGGCGGGGAGCATCCCGCGTCGCCTTACTCGGCCGCGGCGCGCGCGGCCACATGCTCGAGCGGGAACACGCAGGCGACGGTGGTGCCGCGGCCGAGGCTCGATTCTAGCGTCACCTTGCCGCCATGCAGCTCGACGAACGAGCGCACGATCGACAGCCCGAGCCCGGTGCCGCGGTGGCGCGAGCCCAACGTGTGGGTTTCGAAGCGATCGAACACGCGGTCCTGAATCTCCGGCGGGATCCCCGGGCCGCGGTCGGTGACCGAGAAGCGCACCGCATCGCTGCGCCGTTCCGCCGCCAAGGTGATGGTCTCCCCTTTCGGCGAGAAGCCGATGGCGTTGGAGAGGAGATTATAGAGGATTTGCCGCAGCCGGCGCTCGTCCGCGCGAAAACGTCCGATGTCGGCGGCGGCCCTGATGTCGAGCGCAAGCTCGTGCTCGGCAAGCCGGTCGCGCACGCCTTCGGCGGCGGCCTCCATGGTCGCGCGGATGTCGACCGGCACGAGGTCGAGGGTCATCGCGCCGGCGTCGATCGTCGCAAGGTCGAGAATGTCGTTGATGATGGCAAGCAGCGCCGCGCTCGAGGCGTTGATGTAGCCGAGATATTCACGCTGCTTGTCGGTGAGCGGACCGGTCGGCGGCTCGTTGAGCAGTTGGGTGAAGCCGATGATGTTGGTGAGCGGCGAGCGCAGCTCGTACGAGACATGGTGCACGAAGTCGCTCTTAAGATTGTCGGCGGCCTCGAGCGCGTCGTTGCGCTCGCGCAGCGCCCGCTCGACGTTGACCGTGTCGGTCACGTCCTGGAAGGTGACGAGGGTCGCCCCGTCGGGCAGCGGCACCGTCGCGCAATCGACCACGTTGCCGTCGCCCCGCTCGATGCGGCGCGACATCGGCGCGCGATGCTCGAGCCCGGTCACCGCGCCGCGCAGCGACTGCCAGGTCGCGTCCTCGCCGTGCAGCGGCCGGCACGCGGCGATCACCGCCTCGATATGCGGGCGCTCGGCGAGGGTGTCCGGCGCCAGTCGCCACATCGCCGCGAAGGCCGGGTTATGCAGCCGCAGCCGTCCGTCGCTGGCGAACACCGCGACCGCTTCCGAGAGATTGTCGAGGGTCTCGCGCTGCACCCGGATCAGCGCATCGAAGCGCCGCTCGAGGTCGAGCCGCTCGGTCACGTCGTCGAACAGATAGGTGACGCCGCCCTGCGGGTTCGGCGTGGTGATGACGCGCAGCGTGCGGCCGTCGGGCAGGTGCCACAGATGCTGCTGCGCTTCGAGCGCCCGATAGGCCGTGTGCAGCTGGTTCTTCCAGGCGCGGAAGTCGGCCTGCTCGGGCAGCTTGCGTCCCGCGCGCAGGCGGTCGAGCACGGCGGAATCGGTCGGCCCCTGATCGAGGACGTCGGCGGCGAGGCCCCACAGGGTCGCGTAGGCCGCGTTGTAGAACGTGAGCCGCTGGTCGGCGGCGAAGATTGCGACCGCGGTGGACAGCTGATCGAGGGTGCGCCGATGCGCTTCGACCATGCGGGCCATCTCGACCCGCATGGTTTCGATCTCGGTCGCCTCGATGCCGATGCCGGCGCTGCCGCTGCGCGTGGTGAGGTCGAATATGTCGAGGACGCGTCGCGTGCCGGCGACGATGACGGGCAGGCGCGCGGCGAACGGCTCGCCCTGCGCATGCGCGCGTTCAAGGCCGTCGCGTGCGCTGCGGTCGAGCAGATCGAGGTTGCGGGCGACCGCGTCGGCACCGTCCTTGGCTTCGACCGCGTGGGCATAGGCCGGGTTGACGAAGGCGAGCCGGCCGTCCGCATGGCGCGCCCAGATCGGCGACGGCAGCGCCTCGATCAGGGTGCGCACCGTGTCGATGTCGCGCAGCAGGTTCTGGTGGCGCGCGGCAAGCTCGACGAGATCGCGTTTGATTCCGCTCAGGTCGCGGATGCGCAGGATCGCGCGCCCGCCGATCGCGCGGCCTTGGGCCTCGATGTATCGGCCGGCGAGCGTCGCCATCGCCAGGGCAAAACCCTCGCCGCGCGAGCGCAGCACCTCGACGGCGTGCTCCATGGCCTGCGCCTGCTCGGGATCGAGCCACGTGCCGAAGGCCAGCACCCGGCGCGGAATCGGCGCTGGCGTGACGATCGAGGTGTCGCCGAGGATTTCCGGCTCATCGCCCGAGGCCGGCCACGCGATGATGATTTGCGGCTCGGCCAGCAGCAGCGCATTGGCGCGATCGGTTTCGTCGCGCAGAGCGACGATGTCGGCGCGGGCCGCCGCCTGCATGCGGCTGGCGCGCGTGCGCGTCCGCACCAGCGCGATGGCGGTCACCACCGCGAAGCAGACGATCCCCAGGGTGAGCGCCAGCGCCGCGATTTCGTGGCGCTCGAGCGCCGCGAAGGCCTTGGCGTAGATGTCGAGGAGGGATTTGAGGTCGGCCGCGAAGGCGGGCGTCGGACACAGCGTTACGGCGAGCGTCGCCGCAAGCGCGTCTGCCCGTCCGCTCGACCGCGGGCCGGCACGCGGGCCTCCGCTCTCCATCCGGATCGAGTCCGGCATTCTCCCTGCCCCCTGCGTCGGGCCGCGTCCCCGCCGCGGGGCGAAGCCCGACCGTGCCGCGAGCGGCGTCCGCCACACCCCCGCGAATCGCTCGACTTTACCTCCAAGGGAGTCGGCCCGGTAAGAGTCCAGACCGTGAACAGGCACGCCACGTGTACAGCAAAGATCGAATTTCGTGCCTTGGCGTTCAAACGTTTAGAGAAACGATGCCTCTTCACAGTCCCTCGAACAGCGCTGTTGACAGATAACGCTCCGCAAAGGACGGCAGCACGACGACGATATTCTTGTCCGCCATGTCGGCGCGCCCGCCGATCTCGAGCGCCGCCGCGACCGCGGCGCCGGACGAAATGCCGCCCGGAATGCCTTCGTAGCGCGCAAGCGCGCGGGCGGTGTCGAAGGCGGTCTGGTTGCCGACCGTGACGACCTCGTCGATGACGGAGCGATCCAGCACCTCGGGGATGAAGCCTGCGCCGATGCCTTGGATTCTGTGCGGGCCCGGCTGTCCGCCCGACAGCACGGCGCTGTCCTCGGGCTCGACCGCGACGATCCGCAACGAAGGCTTGCGCGGTTTGAGCACCTGTCCGACTCCGGTGATAGTGCCGCCGGTGCCGACGCCGGCGACGAACACGTCGATCAGGCCCCCGGTGTCGTTCCAGATTTCCTCGGCGGTGGTGCGCCGATGGATGTCCGGATTGGCCGGGTTCTTGAACTGCTGCGGGATCACTGCGTTGGGGATCTCTTTCGCAAGTTCCTCGGTCTTGGCGAGCGCTCCGCGCATTCCCTTCGCCGCATCCGTGAGCACCAGCTCGGCGCCCAGCAGGGTGAGCATCTTGCGCCGCTCGAGCGACATGGATTCCGGCATCACCAGGATCAGCCGATAGCCGCGCGACGCGGCCACAAAGGCGAGCGCAATGCCGGTATTGCCCGAGGTCGGCTCGATCAGCACGGAGTCCGGACCGATCGTGCCGTCCGCCTCCATGGCCTCGATCATCGCGACGCCGATCCGGTCTTTGACGCTGCCGATCGGATTGAAGTACTCGAGCTTGGCCAGCACGTGCGCCTTGACGCCCTTCATTTGCGGCAGCCGGTTGAGGCGCACGATGGGGGTATTGCCGATCGCGGCGGTGATGGACTCGAACACGCGTCCGCGGCCGGCCGGACCGGGGGCCGGTACGGCAGGACGGGTCGCCAGCGCTGCATCAGGCATGACGGCTTCCTTGGTGACGATTTTGCGGGAGGTACCTATGTCCAGGCTATCGAAATTACCAGGGATCAAAACCGGCCAGATCCCGGGCGCTCACCCGGTGCCGGTCGAGCCGAAGCCGCCCGCCCCCCGCCCGGTTTCCGGGAGGCTTGCCGTTTCGGTGAGGCGGGCGCGCCAGGCGGGAGCGATCACCAGCTGGGCGATCCGCATCCCTCGGGTCACGGCGAAAGTCGTGGCGCCGAGATTGACCAGCAGCACCTGGACCTCGCCGCGATAGTCGGCGTCGATCGTGCCCGGCGCATTGAGCACGGTGATGCCGTGGCGGGCGGCCAAGCCCGAGCGCGGCCGCACCTGTCCCTCGGTGCCCGGCGGCAACGCCAGCGCAATTCCGGTCGGAATCGCCGCCCAGGCGCCCGCCGCTATCTCGACCGGCGCATCGGCCGGCACCGCGGCCACAAGGTCGAGGCCGGCCGCAAACGCGGACTGGTAGGACGGCAGCGGCAGGCCGGCGCCGTGCGGCAGCCGGGTCACCTCGACATCGGCCCGGACCTCGGCCTCGCTCATCGCGATCCTTTGTCGAGGGCGGCAGCGATGCGGGCAACCAGCGTGCGCGCCACGTGGTCCTTCGACTGGGTCGGCCAGGTTTCGACCCCGGTGGCGGTGACGAGGTGAATGCTGTTGTGGTCGCCGCCCATGATGCCGGTCGCGGCGGACACGTCGTTCGCCACGATCCAGTCGCTGCCTTTGCGGGCGAGCTTCGCCTTGGCATATTCGACGATGTTGTCGGTCTCGGCCGCAAAGCCGACGATGAGCTTGGGCCGTTTCGATTTGCGCGCCGCCACGGTGGCGAGGATGTCCGGGTTCTCGACCAGGCTGAGCTTTGGCGCCGCGCCGCCGCTCTTCTTGAGTTTCTTATTGGGCGCCGCGTCGGTCCGCCAGTCGGCGACGGCGGCGGCGAACACCGCCACGTCGGCCGGCAGCGCCGCCTCCACGGCGGCGAGCATGTCGCGCGCGGTCTCGACCTTCACGGTCTTGACGCCGCTCGGATCGGGCAGGCTGACCGGCCCCGACACCAGGATCACCTCGGCGCCGGCCTCGGCGGCCGCGCGGGCGATCGCGTGCCCCTGTTTGCCGGACGAGCGGTTGGCGAGATAGCGCACCGGATCGATCGGCTCGCGCGTCGGCCCCGAGGTGACGACGACCCGCTTGCCCTTGAGCGGCTTCGCCACCTCGACGTCGCGGAACATATTTTCCACCGCGGCGACGATCTCCAGCGGCTCGGCCATGCGGCCGATGCCGTGCTCGCCGCGCTCCGCCATGTCGCCCTCGTTCGGCCCGACGGTCGCGACGCCGTCGCCCAGGAGCAGCGCGAGATTGCGCCGCGTCGCCGCGTGCTCCCACATACGCGGGTTCATGGCGGGGGCGATCAGCACTTTCTTGTCGGTGGCGAGCAGCACCGTCGAGGCGAGATCGTCCGCATGCCCGCCGGCAAGCTTGGCCATGAGATCGGCCGTCGCCGGCGCGACCACCACCAGGTCGGTGTCGCGCGCCAGCCGGATGTGGCCCACGTCGAACTCGCTCGCCGGGTCGAACAGATCGGTATACGCCCGTTCGCCCGTCAGCGCGCCCGCTGCCAGCGGGGTGACGAATTCCTGGGCGGCGCGCGTGAGGATGCAGTGCACCGTGGCGCCGCGCTCCCTGAGGCGGCGGATCAGGTCGAGCGCCTTGTAGGCGGCAATTCCGCCGCCGATCACCAAAAGAACGCGCTTGCCGTTCAGCATTACCGCTTCACTCTCTCAGCAACCGTAGCCCGGATGGAGCGTAGCGCAATCCGGGGCAACCTATCCTCTTCCGCTTCCGGATTTCGCTACGCTCCATCCGGGCTACAGGCTATACGCCCAAGCCTCATACCCCCCAAATGACCAGCCAGGCCAGCAGCCCGGCGATGATCCACAGCGCCACCGCGGTCCAGCGGTTGCGGCGCGCTTCCGCGGCGCCGATCGCCGCGACCGTGTCGGGCGAGAGCACCAGCCCGTCCCGCGTCGCCGCGTCGAGCTGATCGGCGATCCGCGCGCCGCGTGCCAACAATCCCGGCACGCCGCCGAGGAACCGCCCGACCTCGACCGCGCCCTCCGCCGCGTCCTCGATGCGCCCGGCGGGCCCCAGGTGCCGCTCGACCCATTGGCGCACCACCGGCTCCGCCGTCGACCACATGTCGAGGTCGGGATCGAACGAACGCGCGACCCCTTCGACCACCACCATGGTCTTCTGCAGCAGCAGCAGCTCGGGCCGCGTGCGCATGTCGAACAGGCCGGTCACCTCGAACAGCAGGGTGAGCAGCTTCGCCATCGAGATCTCGGAAGCGGTGCGGTTGTGGATCGGCTCGCCGATGGCGCGGATCGCCTGGGCAAAGCTCTCGACCGCGTGGTGCGGCGGCACGTAGCCGGCCTCGAAATGCACCTCGGCGGTGCGGTGATAGTCGCGGGTGATGAAGCCGTACATGATCTCCGCCAGAAAACGCCGTTCCTTCGGGCCGAGCCGGCCCATGATCCCGAAATCGACCGCCACCAGCTTGCCGTCGTCGTCCACGAACAGGTTTCCGGGATGCATGTCGGCGTGGAAGAAGCCGTCGCGCAGCGCGTGGCGCAGGAAGGTCTGGATCACCGCGCGGCTGAGCGCCTTGAGGTCGAAGCCCTTGGCTTCGAGCTCTGCCCGGTCATAGAGCGGCGTCGCCTCGATCCAGGTGAGCGTGAGCACGTTGCGCGCGGTGCGGTTGTGGATCGGCTCGCCGATGGCGCGGATCGCCTGCGCGAAGCTTTC
>DASPZC010000248.1:0-3713 GCA_035636455.1 Xanthobacteraceae bacterium | reverse complement strand
CGACCTCTCCCCGCAAGCGGGGAGAGGTAACTCACGCGGCGTACTTGAGCCACTGCCTTGGATCGCCGGACCGTGCGCCGCCGGCCGAGAGCGCGCGGCACAGTTCCGCCATCGATTCCAGATTGTGGATCGGGCGGAACTCGTCGACATGCGGGAGCATGGCGCGCACGCCCGCGGCCTTGGCCTCGAAGGCGCCGAAGCGCAGCAGCGGATTGAGCCAGATCAGCCGCCGGCACGAACGGTGCAGGCGATCGATCTCGAACGCGAGGCTCTTGTCAGGATCGCGCTCGAGCCCGTCGGTGATCAGCAGCACGATCGCGCCCTGGGTGAGCACGCGCCGCGCCCACAGCTTGTTGAAGCCGTGCAGCGAGCTGGCGATGCGGGTGCCGCCCGACCAGTCGACCACGCTCGCCGAGCAGGCGGCGAGCGCCTCGTCCGGATCGCGCGCCTTGAGCGCGCGGGTCACGTTGGTCAGCCGCGTGCCGAACAGGAAGCTCGCCACGCGCTTGCGCGCGTCGGTCGCCGCATGGAGGAAGTGCAGGAACAGGCGCGAATACTCGCTCATCGATCCGGAAATATCGAGCAGCGCCACGAGCGGCGGCATGCGCGTGCGCGGCCCGAGATATTTGAGGTCGATCAGGGCGCCGCCGGCCTTGAGGCTCGACCGCAACGTGCGGCGCATGTCGATCACGTGGCCGCGGTTCCTCGGCGCAAGGCGCCGGGTGCGCACCTCGTCGAGCGGCAGCACCAGCCGGGCAATCGCGTCCTTGGCGGCGAGCACCTCGGCCGCGCTCATCTGCGCGAAATCCTTCTTCTGCAGCACTTCGCGGTCCGACATGGTCAGCCGCGCGTCGATCTCGAACTCCGGCTGCTCCCGCGCCTTGTCGCCGAGGCCGGAGAACAGCGCGTCCTGCACGCGCTGCGAGACGTTTTTCGCCGCCTCGGCGGCGGGCACCGGCGCCTGCGGCATCATCATGGCGATCAGCCGCTCGAGGTAGGCGCGCTTGCGGAAGAAAATGCGGAACGCCTGGTCGAACAAGCTCGTGTGCTCGTGCCGTTTCACGAACACCGCGTGCAGGGTCCAATAAAAATCCTCGCGCGTGCCGACGCCGGCCGCCTGCACGGCGTGGAGCGCATCGAGCACGGCGCCGGGCCCGACCGGAATGCCGGCCGCGCGCAGCGCGCGGGCGAAATAGACGATGTTCTCGGCGAGCCGGCCCGCTTCACCTCCCCCCTTGTGGGGGAGAGCCTGCCCCGGACTTGATCCGGGGTCGGCGCGCGAAGCGCGCCGGGTGGGGGGTGGAACGGTCATGTCATCCTTCAGCAGATTGCCGGGCCTAGGGGCCCCCACCCTGCCCTCCCCCGCAAGCGGGGGAGGGATTCGCTTGCTACTCCGCCGCGCGCAGCTCGGCCCGCACCCCGTCGAGCAATTCCTTCGCCTTGGTGCCTTCGAGCCGGGCGATGTCGTCCTGATATTTGAGGAGCACGCCGAGCGTGTCGGACACCGTCGCCGGATCGAGCGCCACGACATCGAGCTCGGACAGCGCGGTTGCCCAGTCCAGCGTCTCGGCGACGCCCGGCGCCTTGAACAAGTCTTCCCGCCGCAGCGCCTGCACGAAATGCACGACCTCGCGCGACAGGCGCTCGGCGACGCCCGGCACCTTGGCGCGCACGATGGCGAGTTCCCGCTCGGCGCTCGGATAGCCGACCCAGTGATAGAGGCAGCGCCGCTTGAGCGCGTCGTGGATCTCGCGGGTGCGGTTCGAGGTGACGACGACGACCGGCGGGTGCTCCGCCTTGACCGTGCCGAGCTCCGGGATGGTCACCTGGAAATCCGCCAGCACCTCGAGCAGGAACGCCTCGAACGCCTCGTCGGTGCGATCGATCTCGTCGATCAGCAGGACCGGCGCGCCGGCGGTGTCCGGCTCGAGCGCCTGCAGCAGCGGCCGCTTGATGAGAAAGCGCTCGGAGAACACGTCCTGGGCCAGCCGCTCGCGGTCGGCACCGCCCTCGGCCTCGGCCAGCCGGATGGCGATCATCTGCGCCGCATAGTTCCACTCGTAGACGGCGGCAGCGACGTCGAGACCCTCGTAGCACTGCAGCCGAATCAGCCGCCGGCCGAGGGTCGCCGCCAGCACCTTGGCGATCTCGGTCTTGCCGACCCCCGCCTCGCCCTCGAGGAACAGCGGCCGGCCCATCTTGAGCGCCAGGAACAGCACCGTCGCCAGCGACCGGTCGGCGAGATAGTCGGCCGCGGACAGGAGCTTGAGCGTATCGTCGATCGAGACCGGAAGCGGGCGGGCGGGCATGGCTGTTTCGCGGTCTCGGCTCGTACAAGGAAAACCCCGGCGGGCGCGGCCCGCCGGGTCAGGGAACCCCACCAATATAGGCTTGCAACCCGCTCGCCCCAACCCTGCCGGCGGACGAGCGGACCCGGCGTCAGGCCGCCTTGGCGACGGCGCGCCGCGCCATCACCCCGATCAGGTGCGCGCGATATTCCGCGCTGCCGTGGATGTCGCTGTTGAGCCCGGTCGCCGGCACGGTGAGCCCGTCGAGCGATTTCGGCGAGAAGCGCTTCTTGAGCGCCTCCTCGAAGGCCGCGACACGGAACACGCCGCTCGCGCCGGCGCCGGTCACCGCCACGCGGATCTCGCTGCCGCGCTTCGACACGAACACCCCCACCAGCGCATAGCGCGACGCCGGGTTGGGGAATTTCATATAGGCCGCCTTCTTCACCAGCGGGAACATCACGCTCCTGATGATCTCGTCCGGCGCGAGCGCGGTCTCGAACAGGCCGGTGAAGAACTCGTCCGCCTTGATGCGCCGCTTGGTGGTGACGATGGTCGCGCCGAGGCCGAGGCAGGCGGCCGGGTAATCGGCGTTCGGGTCGTTGTTGGCGATCGAGCCGCCGAGCGTGCCCATGTGGCGCACGTGCGGATCGCCGATCTGCTCGGCAAGGTCGGCGAGCGCCGCCAGGTGCTCGTGCACCGCCGGTGAGGTGGCGACCTCGGCATGCCGCGTCATCGCGCCGATGACGATCGAGCGCCCCTTCAGCTCGATGCCCGAGAGCCCCTCCACGCGGCCGAGGTCGATCAGGTTCGCGGGGCTTGCCAGCCGCTGCTTCATGGTCGGGATCAGCGTCTGACCGCCGGCCAGGATTTTGGCGTCCTCGAGCTTTTCCAGCATGTTGCCCGCCTGCCGCAGGCCGGACGGGCGATGGTAGGTGAAATTGTACATGAGAAGCCTCCCGAATTTCCTGTCTACTCAGCGGCTTTGCGGACGCTGTTCACCTTCTGGATGGCGCTCCAGACGGCCTGCGCCGTGGCCGGCATGGCGATGTCCTCGCTGCCGATCGCATCGGTGATCGCGTTGATGACCGCGGCCGGCGCGGCGATCGCGCCGGCCTCGCCGCAGCCCTTGATGCCGAGCGGGTTCGACGGGCACCTGGTGACCGTCATGTCGACGCTGAAGGTCGGGAAGTCGTGCGCGCGCGGCATGGTGTAGTCCATGAACGAGCCCGTCACGAGCTGGCCGTCCTGGTCGTAGATTGTGCCTTCGAGCAGCGCCTGCCCCACCCCCTGGGCGATGCCGCCGTGCACCTGACCCTCGACGATCATCGGGTTGACCACGACCCCGAAATCGTCGACCGCGGTCCAGCCGACGACCTCGGTGCCGCCGGTTTCCGGATCGACCTCGACCTCGCAGATGTGGCA
>DASPZC010000247.1:0-12509 GCA_035636455.1 Xanthobacteraceae bacterium | reverse complement strand
GCCACGGCGTCGATCGGCACCTCGGTCATCGTGAACAGGAAGATCAGGACGGTCAGGCCCAGCGCGATCGAAATCGGCATGCCCGTCGTCATCATGGCGATGAGCATGAGGAAGATGATGGCGATCCGAGGCCCCGTCGGGATATCAACGATGCCGAATTTGTTGGCGAGGCACAGGCAGGCGAACAGGATCGGCAGGGCGATGATGATGAAGCCGCCGAAGCCCGCGCGTTCGCGCGGCGGGGTCGGTACCGCCAGGACGGCCGCGGATCCGGAGCTCATCGGGCGCCCGCCTTGGCAAACGCGCCGTCATCGTGCGGCGCAGGCGCAGTCTCCGTCTCCGTCTCGACCCCTTCGACGTGGCCATGCTCGTAGTGCGGCAGCTCGCCGGTGCGGGCGAACGCCCATGCGACCTGCAGGAACCGCAGGCACATGAGGTAGCTGCCTGCCGGAATGGCGAAGTAGACCATCCACATCGGCGCTTCGAGGTCGTTGGAGACCTGACCGGTCTCGAACATGTGCCAGACGAAGCGCGCTCCGAACGAGCCGATGACGAACGTGAAGAAGGCGCCGCACAGCAGGCCGAACAGGATGACGCGATATTTGGAGGGCGTGCTGAGCCGATTGACCGCCACGTCGACGCCGACGTGCACGCCGGTGCGCACCCCGTAGGCGGCGCCGAACTTCGCCATCCACACGAACATGATGATGCACAGTTCCTGCGCCCACGACAGGTCCCAGGAGCTGAACCACTCGAATATCTCCCTCGACACGGCCGCAAGCGTGTCGAGCCCCTGCGTCACGGCCCATTTCGACAGATTGATCGACAGGCCGGTGCCGTAGCGGTGCACCACCGCGACGAAGATCAGCAGCGTGGCGGCGGCGATGAGGAAGGCAATCAGCCACTCCTCGAGGTGGTCGAGAATGCGGGACAGCATGGGAATCCCTTGAGCCGGGAGCGCCGGGAACGCCCCGGCCGGGGAAGGCGTCAAACGTTTAGAGCATGATAAGCGGCAGCGGGATGACGATTCGAAGAAAAGTCATCCCGCTCCAGGTCACTGGGTGGCGGTGCCGGTCGCCTTGTTCAGGAGGACGAGTACCTCCTTGCCGACGCGGCCTTCGGCCCATTTATGCACCGGCGCCATCGCCTCCGCCCACGCCTTGCGCTGCGCGTCGTTGAGCACGTGGATCTCCGAGCGCCCGGATTTCCTGATCGCCTCGAGCGCATCGACGTTCTCCTGTTGCGCGATCGAGTTGGTGTAGTCGGTCGCTTCGTGCATCGCCTTTTCCAGCTGCTGGCGGATGTCGGCCGGCAGGCCGCTCCAGAACTTGGCGTTGACGATCACCGCGTATTGCAGGTGGGCGTGGTTTGCGACGGTGATGTGCTTCTGCACCTCGTGGAACTTCTGCGTCAGGTAGTTCGACGGCGTATTCTCGCAGCCGTCGACGACGCCGGTTTGCAGCGCCTGATAGAGTTCGGAAAACGCCATGATCTGCGGAATCGCGCCGAGCCGGCGGAAGTACTGATCGGCGACCTTCGACCCGGAGATGCGTATCTTCAGGCCCTGGAAATCGGCCGGCGTGATGAGCGGCTTGTTGGCGGACGCCATGTGGAATCCGTTGTCCCAGAACGCCAGCCCGGTGATGCCCTTGGAGTCGAGCTTCTGCATCAGCCACTTGCCGACCTCGCCCTTGGTCGTTTGGACGTAGGACGCGTCGTCCTTGAAAAGGAAAGGCAGGTCGAGCGCTTCGAACTCCTTGGCGCCGAGCGGCGCGAACTTGGCGGTCGCGGGCGCGAGCATCTGCACGGCGCCGAGCTGGAGCGCCTCGATCTCCTCCTTGTCCTTGTAGAGCTGCGAGTTCGGATAGACCTCGATCCTCACCTTGCCGCCGGTGTATTTCTCGGCGAGTTCCTTGAACTTGCGCGAGCCCTTGCCCTTCGGCGTGTCGTCGGCGACGACGTGGCTGAACTTGATGACGATCGGTTGCTGCGCGCGGCCGGGCCGGCCGTAGGCGGCCGTCAGCATTGCCGCTGCCGCGGCGGAGCCGAATTGTCGTCTGGTAAGTCGCATGGTCGTTCCCTCTGTTGGCGCGAATGGCGGATTGTTGTTGGCCGTCCGGGCCTGTCGGCCGGGCGGCGTTCCGGCCGGCAAGATCACACCACGGGCCGGCTTTGGCAACCGGTTGTTGGCAGCGACGCAGCGCCGCCCCCGCCCTCGTGCGGCGCCGCGACAGGACGCGCACGCCCGCCCCGGACTTGATCCGTGGTGGACACCCGTTTCCCGCAGAAGACAATGACAAAAATCAAAAGCCCGGAGCGGCTTCCGATTTGATTGAATCGCAACGCCTCTCTAGCGCATGTTCCGGCGAAGTGGGTACCGGTTCGCCGATAAGAACATGCGCCACTCGGCGATTCTAGAACATGTTCCGATTCCGAAGGAGCGGAACATACTCTAGGTTGCTGCCGCGACGGCGAGTTCGCGCCGCCCCGCGCGCACGCGAATGCGCGGGACGGCTGCTCCGGTCCCAAGGTCGCCGGCCGCAACAAGCGCCGCCATCGCCCGGCGGGCGGCGGCGCTGTCGCGGTCGCGCACCGCATCGGCGACGACGCGGTAGGCGGCGTCCTGGCCGTTGGCGGCCGGGCGGGCGCGGATGAACGCGGCGAACGCCGGCAGCAGGCTGCCGGCGATGCGGTTGCCGGCGGCATCGAACAGGCCCTGGTGGAAGGCGATCTCCGCTTCGAGCGCATGCTCCGGATCGGCCGCCCAGCGCTCGATGACGTCGCAGGCTTCCATGAGTCGCAGCATGGCGGTCGCGGTGGCGTGCCGTGCCGCGGACGCGGCGATCTCGGGCATCACCACGGCGCGCAGCTGGGCGATCTCGGCGAGCACGGCCTCGCGCCCCCCGTCCGCAAGAGCCCAGTCGAGCACGCGGGCGTCGAGCAGGTTCCATCGGCGCATCGGCAGCACGGTGGTGCCGCCGCGCCGGTTGGTGCGCAGGAATCCCTTGGCGGCCAGGATTTTCACCGCCTCGCGCACCACCGTGCGGCTGACCCCGTGCGCGCGGGCAAGCTCGGCCTCGACCGGCAGGACCGCGCCCGGCGCGAGATCGCCGCGCACGATCGCACCGCCGATCAGGCGCGCGGCGCGTTCGGCGAGGCTTTCGGCCGGATCGCTGTTCGCCATGGCTGCTGCGCAATCAGATCGGATGAAAAATTAATGTCATCATATGAAAAAATTGCTAATGCGGACAAAACCCGCAGGCCCTTGACCCGTATTTTCCCGTGGCATTCGACATCGGCAGGCGCCCATGGCACTCGATCGCCGGCATTTTCTCGCCGCTCTCGCCGGCGGCCTGGCCACGCCGGCCTTGGCGCAGGCGCCCATGAACAAGGCCACCGCCTACGCCTTCTCCTTCGGCCGCCTCGAAGGCGGCGACCTCCGCCTCGCCGATTTTGCCGGCAAGCCGATCCTCGTGGTCAACACCGCCTCGCTGTGCGGTTACACGCCGCAATATGCCGGCCTGCAGGAGCTGTGGACCCGCTTTCATGACCGCGGGCTGATGATCCTCGGCGTGCCGTCGAACGATTTCGGCGGCCAGGAGCCCGGGACCGCCGCCGACATCAGCGCCACCGTGCACCGGCAATACGGCGTCGCCTTCCCGCTCGCCGCCAAAGCGGTGGTGAAGGGCGCTGGCGCCCATCCGTTCTACAAATGGGCCGCCGCCGAGCGCCCGCTCGAGACGCCGCACTGGAATTTCCACAAATATCTCATCGGCCGCGACGGCCGCATCGCGGCGGTGTTTCCGACCGAGACCGAGCCCACGGATGCCCGCGTCATCGCCGCGATCGCCCGGGAGATCGGCCGCGACTCGTGATTGGCTGCCGCGTTCTTGCGGTTGCAGGCGGCGCGGATATAGACTCTTTGCCTTCATGTATCGCGGGGAGACGCCAATGCGGCACGTCGGATTGTTGCTGGCGCTCGGTCTTGCCCTGACGTGCGCGGGCGCGACGCGCGGCGACTCGCAGGGACCGAGCTCGATCCGCCGCGTGGTCACCGCGGTCGACGCCGGCGGCAAGGCGGTCGTGCTGTTCGACGGCCAAGTCCCGCTCATGACCATGCGCTCGCCCAATCCGGCCGGCGAAATCTGGGTCACCGAAAAGAGCCCGGCCAACCTGTCGAACACGGCCGATCTCGCCAAGACCAAGGTCCGCCTTCCGCCGCCGCGCGGCGGAACCATCTTCCGCATCGTCGAGTTCGTGCCGATGACGCCGCAGATCGAGAGCCTCGGTATCGACACCATGATGAAGGTGGTCGGTCCCGGCGATACGCCGGCCAAGGGCCTGCCGCCGCGCCATCCGATGATGCACCGGACGCGCTCGGTCGATTACGCGCTCATCCTGTCCGGCGAAATCGATATGCTGGTCGACGAAGGCGAGGTGCATCTCAAGGCCGGCGACGTCGTCGTGCAGCAGGCGACCAACCACGCCTGGATCAACCGCGGCAAGGAGGTTTGCCGCATCGCCTTCATTCTGATGGATTCGGAGGAGCCCTGATTCGGGCCGAGCAATCGGAGTTGCCGCCATGGCCTCGTTGAGCGACTGGAAAGTGTCGCCGGCTGAGCAGCCGAAGCCGGGGGACTATGCCTACGATCTCGAGCAGGCGCTCTCCGCGGTGGTGGGCCTGCACACGATCGTTCCGGCCGACGCCTTCACGGCCGAGACGCTCGGCACCGAGCGCGCCGGCAACGGCGTGCTGATCCGCGGCGACGGCCTCATCCTCACCATCGGCTACCTGATCACCGAGGCGCAGACGGTGTGGATCACCTTGATCGACGGACGTGCGGTCCAGGGCCACGTGCTGGCCTACGACCAGGCGACCGGCTTCGGCCTGGTGCAGGCGCTGGCGCGGCTCGACCTGCCGGCGCTGTCGTTCGGCGATTCGAGCGCCGCCGACGTCGGCGACCCGGTGGTGGTGGCGGGCGCCGGCGGCCGGCAGCGGTCGGTCGCCGCGCGCATCATCGCCAAGCAGGAATTCGCCGGCTATTGGGAATATGTGCTCGACGAGGCGCTCTTCACCGCGCCCGCGCATCCCAACTGGGGCGGCACGGCGATGATCGGCCGCGCCGGCGACCTGCTCGGGATCGGCTCGCTGCAGGTGCAGCAGGCGCGCGCCGGCGGCGTCATGGAGCCGATCAACATGATCGTGCCGATCGACCTCATCAAGCCGATCCTCGACGACCTGCTCACGCTGGGGCGGCCGAACCGGCCGCCGCGTCCGTGGCTCGGCCTCTACGCCACCGAGATCGAGGACAAGGTCGTGGTCGCCGGCCTAGCCGGCCGCGGCCCGGCGCGGCGCGCCGACCTGCGCACCGGCGACATCGTGCTCGCGGTCGGCGGCACGCACGTGAGCGACCTCGCAGCCCTGTTCCGCCGCGTCTGGTCGCTCGGCAATGCGGGGGTCGAGGTGCCGGTCACCGTCTATCGCGACGGCCGCACCTTGGAGGTGCGCGTCACCTCGTCCGACCGCAGCCGTTTCCTCAAGGGCCCGAGCCTGCATTGAGCCCGCAGGCGCTCGAAGGTCAGGCGGCGCGGCAATAGGCGCGGACTGTTCAACGCGGACTGTTCAACCTCTTGTCTCGACCTTAGGCGAGGGACATATTGATGCTCGGCCCCAGGCTGTTTTGCCTGCGGCCTGTGGTGACGGTGGACAAGTGCCGCGACTTTCTCGAAAGAATATAGCGTCCTATCTCGGGGCGACGCCCAAGGAAATGGACCGCGAGTTGCGTTCGTTCGCCCGCGCGGCGCGACTTCTTTCCTCTGATCGTCCTCGCCTAGCCGATAAACACCCCAAGGAGTGGGTTGGGATTTATGACGGCAAGGTGCGAGCTTGCGCAAAATCATTTGCTGCGCTCGTGGCTAAGCTCAAGAAGCAAGGGGTTCCGCCGAATAAGGCGGTCATTCGCTACATCGATACGAGTGGCCGAAAATTGATCCTTTGATCCTATGCTGCGAGGAAGACTCGGGATCACGTCGGGCGCGCCGTATATCGAGGCGCGCATTTCGTTTCCCCGCCTGAGACTCCAAGGTCTGGTATTATTTCTGATTGACACCGGCGCGGATGGTACGGTGCTTATGCCTGCCGACAGCAAGAGAATCGGAATCGATTTCAGAGCCTTGAGAAATCGTACGGTTAGCGAAGGGATCGGCGGCGCGGCGAATGGATTCAGCGAGCATGTCGTGCTGTCATTCTCCGATCGGCGGAGCATTTACTCGTATGACTTGCCGATAGAAATTTCGGCTCCAACGTCCCATAACCATCGCTTTCCGTCCTTGCTTGGAAGGGACATACTCAAGCAGTGGCGGTTGGTTATGGATGCCGCTCAAAGGTCGATCACCTGCACGCCGCGCACCTGGGATCTGCGCCAGAAAATCTGAGCGGCTTTCCGGCAGGTCTTTTGTTTTCGCCGATGGCGTTGCGCCCGCAACCGCCGCTTCAAAGCATTATCCGAAGCGCAAGAACTCCGCGATCGCCTGCGTGAAACGCTCGGGCTGATCGAGATTTGAGATATGCCCGGCGCCGGGCAGTTCGACGTAGTGCGAGCCGGGGAGCGCCTGGTGCATCTGGCGCATGGCGGCCGGCGTGGTGCCGTCCTTCTCGCCCACCATGAACAAGGCCGGCCGCGTGAGCGTGCCGACTGCGGAGCGGAAATCGTGGTCGGCAAGCGCCGCCGCGCAGCCGATCAAGCCGTTGACCGGCGTCGACCCGATCATCGCCCGCACCTTGTCGAGATGCGGCGGATTGGCCTTCACGGTCTCGGGCGGGAACCAGCGCGCGATGGTCGGCTCGACCAGCGCCGCCATGCCCTCCTTCTGCGCGACCGCGATGCGCTCCTCCCATTGCTGGCTGGTGGCCGGGGTCGACGCGCAGCCGGAATCGCAGATGATCACGCGGTCGATCCGGCCGGGATGGCGCAGCCCGAGGCCCAGGGCGGTCGCGCCGCCCATCGACAGGCCGGCAAAGTGCGCGCGCGGAATCGACAGCGCGTCCATCAGCGCGAGCGCGTCGGCGATCAGGACATCGAAGGTGTAACGGCCCGCCGGCGCATCGGTCGCGCCGTGCCCGCGCTGATCGTAGCGCAGGACGCGGAATGCGCGCTTCAACTCGGCCGCCTGCGCGTCCCACATGGCGAGCGTGGTGGCGAGCGAGTTGCTGAGCACGAGCCACGGCGCGCCCTCGGCGCCGTCGACCGCATAGTTGAACGTGATGCCGTTCGCATTGATGTGCATCGGGCGAACTCTCTATCCTACCGGCGCCGCATATTGCTCGTCGCTCACGTGCTCGAGCCAGGTGACGGCTTTGCCGTCGAGCATTTCCTGCATGGCGATGTGAACCATGCGGGTGTTCGGCCCGGCGCCATGCCAATGCTTCTCGTTGGGCGGGATCCACACCGTGTCGCCGCTGCGGATTTCCCGCACCGGGCCGCCCCAGGCCTGCACCCGCCCGACGCCGAATATGACATGCAGGGTCTGGCCGAGCGGATGCGTGTGCCAGGCCGTGCGCGCGCCCGGCTCGAAGCTCACGCGGTTGCACCGGATGCGCGCCGGCGCCGGCGCTTCGATGATCGGGTCCTGCCACACCGTGCCGGTGAACGAGTCGGCCGGCCCGCGGCGCGTCGGCTTCGATCCCGCTGGGGCGATGTCCATGGTTGTCTCCTCCCGGTGATTGGATGTCCTTACGGCCGGAACAGCCGCGGATCGAGCGTGAAAGCTACGACGCCGGCGATCCGGATGCGAGCGGCATCCGGCCTGCGGTGATTGATCAGGACATTGCGATCCTGCGCGCCGGCGATCGGCATGATGACGGACGGCACCACCAGCATGGTCTCCTCCGCGCGGTCGAGCCATTCGTCGCCGAGCTGTTGCGTGAGCGTCTCATGCGCAGCCCAATCGTCCGGCAGGTTGTCGATGTTCATCGTGCGCACCGGGAGAGCGTCCGGCGCATCGTAGCTCACCATCGCTTGCGGCGGCAGCAGGCTTGGCTCGGCAACGTGGACGCGCTTCTCCAGCGCGGCGAGCGACGGAACCGTCGCGCAATAGGTGACCGGGCGCCCGATCGTGTTCCAGCGGCCGCTGTTCGTGAGCCCATATCCGCCGGTGAAGTCGCGCGCATGTCGCGCGCTCGACAGGCGCCACAGCCGCATTAGAGCATGATCCCGAAAAGTGGGTACCGGTTTTCGGAAAAGATCATGCTCCAACAATAAGCTAGAGCGGGATGACGATTCGAAGATAAGGTCATCCCGCGCTAAGCCGCGGCGCCCCAATCGATCTTCGCCAGAATCTGCTCGATCACGCGGGCGCCCGAGTCGGTGCGCACCAGTTCGAGCGGCGCTTTCCCGTCCAAAATCCCCAATGGCTCGCGCAGCCAGCGGTTCGCCTTGTCCGCGTCGCCGAACACGTCCTCGGCCACGGCCTGAATCCGCGCCAGCCGCACCAGCTTGTCCGACTCCTCGACCGTCAGCGGTTCCTTGCGGACGTGGCGATGCCGGCGCGTGCGCGGGGGAATGATGTACTCGGCAATCTCCTGCTCGGAGAAACCGCCGCGCTTGGCGTGCGCGAGAGCCTGCAAGGGCAGGCGCCGGGCGACGACGCGGGCTAGATCCGCCTCCGACCTCACCTCGTCGCCGAGCACCTTGCGCCCGCCGAGCTTGCGGGAGATTTGCGGGATGACGGGCTTCGCCACGGGGGAGACTCCTGGCAGGATGCCCTTAGAATAGGGGGCATTTTGCCGACCGTCAAGGCGCATGCGAAACAGGCGCCAGGTTCAGCCCAGCTTCGCGCGGTAGTGATCCCATGTCTTCTGGAACAGATTTGGCGCCCACAGCTTCTCCCGGCACGCCTTCTGCTCCTCCGCGCTGAACACGTACGGCTCGCCGAGCTGCATCGCCATGTATTGCCGGTAGGCGTTCTCCTCCACGTAGGCGGCGAGCGCGAAGCATTCGAGCATGTCGGCGCCGACCACGACCGCGCCGTGCGATTTGAGCAGAACCGCCGGGCGCTCGCCAAGCGCCGCCGCGAGGCGCTCGCCCATCGGCCGGGTGTTGACCGAGAGCGGCGTGTCCATCACCGCAATGTCGCCGAGCAGCACGCCCTGGGCGTAGACCGGCTTGTATGCGACGCCCGCCATGGTGAGATAGGTCGACCATTTCGGGTGGGTATGCGCGATCGCGTTCACGTCCGGCCGGCGCCGGTAAATTTCCGAGTGGATGTGGAATTCGAGCGGCGGCCGGGCGGCGCCTTCGACCAAGTTGCCGTCGAGGTCGATCGCGACAATATCGTCGACGGTGAGCGTGCTGCGCACCGACGCGCCCGAATTGATGTAGAGCGAACGCGCGTCGCGGCGCAGGCTGCAATGCCCGTTGTGATCGATGATCTCCGCGCGCTCGAGCATGCGGATGGCGTCGACCAGCGTCTGCCGGACATCAGCCTGCGGCAACGGGATCGCACCCGCCCTTTTCGGCTGCTGTGCCATGGCGCTCCTCCTGTACCGCCGATTGTACGTCCTCGGCCGTCGCAAGCCTATGGAGGGCGATGGCGCGTTGCGATACAAGCCATTGTCCTTCATCCCGCGCCCGATCGTGCCCCCCGAGAAACCGCCCACCCCGCCCCAGGCCATCGGCGCAGCCGGGTCGAGCCGCAGCCTGTTCTTTCGCGTCTTTCCCTCGATCATGCTGCCGATGTTCCTGGCGGTGATCGACCAGACCATCGTGGCCACCGCCTTGCCGGGCATCGCCGCATCGCTCGGGCAGGTCGGGCGCGTCTCGTGGGTGGTCGTCGCCTATCTGATCGCCACCACCGTCGCGGCGCCGGTCTACGGCCAGCTCGGCGACGTGTTCGGCCGCAAGCGCATGATGTTCGTGGCGCTCGCTTTGTTCATGAGCGCGTCGGTGCTGTGCGCGGTCTCGGTGAGCATCGAGATGCTCACCGCCTCGCGCATCCTGCAGGGCCTGGGCGGCGGCGGGCTGATGACGCTCTCGCAGGCGCTGATCGGCGAGACCATCCCGCCGCGCGAGCGCGGACGCTATCAGGGCTACCTCGCCGGCGTCATCGTCACGTCGAGCACCTTCGGCCCGGTCGTCGGCGGATTGCTCACCCACTATTTCGGCTGGCGCTCGATCTTTTTGGTCAACCTGCCGATCGGCGTGATCGCCGTGCTGCTGACCACGCGGTTGCAGCAGCACGCGGGCGAACGCGAAGATTGGCGCTTCGACGCGGCTGGGCTCGTGCTGTTCGTATTGTTCGTCACGCCGCTTCTGCTGGCGCTGGAGCAGGCGCAGCGCTGGGAGCCGCGCGCGCTGCTCGCCGTTCTCGGCCTCACCGCGCTGAGCATCGTGTCGCTCGCGCTGCTGCTGCGCCAGGAAAACCGCGCGCCGACCCCGCTGCTGCCGGTCGCGCTGCTGCGCCAGGCGGCCATCTGGCGAAGCGACGCGCTCGCCGCCTGCCACGGCGGCGCGCTCGTCTCGCTCATCACCTTCCTGCCGATTTATCTGCAGGTCGTGCGCGGCCTCTCCGCGTCGCAGACCGGCCTCTTGATGCTGCCGCTCACCGCCGGCATCGGCATCGGATCGATGGTCACCGGGCGCATCGTCACCCGGACCGGGTTGACCACGATCTTTCCGATCTACGGCCTCATCGTGGTGACGCTCAACCTCGTCCTGTTCGGGCTGTTTGCCTCGCGCCTGAGCACCGCGTGGCTGCCGTGGGTGTTCGGCTGGAACGCGCTGTTCATGGGCACCGTGATGGGCGTGGTGCAGGTGACCGTGCAGGCCGTGGCCGGCCCGAAAATGCTCGGGGCCGCCGCCGCCTCGGTCCAATTCTCCCGCTCGGTCGGCGCCGCCGTGGGGACGGCGATCGTCGCCGCCGTGCTGTTCTCGATGCTCGCCGCCACCGACCCGGAGGGCGCGCGCCTGTTCGGCCTTATGGTAGAACGGGGCCCGGCCGCGATCGGGTCGCTGACGCCGGAGCGCCAGGCGATGGTTCACGCCGAGATCGCCGATGCGTTCCGCGCCGCGTTCCTCGCCATGGCGGCGTTCACCGGCATCGGCCTGGTGCTCGCCTGGTCGATCCCGGTGCGGCGGATTTAGGAGATAAGGGCTATGACGCTTGGGCTCAGTCCCGACGAACTAGCGCTTCAGGCGCGCGCCCGCGAATTCTCGGCACGCGTCGTGCGCCCGCGCGCCGCCGCGATCGATCGCGAGGAGCAATATCCCTGGGACATCGTGCGCGCGCTCACCGACGCGAAATTCGTCGGCATGACCATCCCGCTGGAATACGGCGGGCAAGGGCGCTCGTTCCTCGACACGGTGCTGGTGATCGAGGAGATGGCGAAGTCCTGCACGGTGACCGCCCGCATCGTGGTCGAGACCAACATGGGGGCGATCTCGACCGTCATGGCCTACGGCGGCGAGCCGCAGAAGCGCCGCGCCGCCGAGCTGGTGCTTTCAGGCGACAAGCCGGCGATCTGCATCACCGAGCCCGACGCGGGCAGCGATGCGGCGGCGATGACAACGCGCGCCGACAAGCGCGGCGACGTCTACGTCATCAACGGCCGCAAGCACTGGATCACCGGCGGCGGAGTCTCGCGCCTTCATCTCATCTTCGCGCGCGTCTACGACGAGCGCGGCGAGGAGCTCGGCATCGGCGGCTTCCTGGCGGTGCGCGACGAGGCCAAGGGGCTGCGCGTGGTGCGGCGTGAGCCCACCATGGGGCTGCGCGGCATGCCCGAGGGCGAGCTTGAGTTCGAGGACCTGGAAGTGCCGGCCGCCATGGCGCTGGTGCCGCCGTCCGGATTCCGCCGCGGCTTCGCCGACCTGATGAACGCCTATAACAGCCAGCGCGTCGGCGCCGGCACCGTCGCCATGGGCATTGCGGCGGGCGCGCTCGATCACGCGCTCGACTGGACGAAGTCGCGCGAGCAGTTCGGCCGCCCGATCGCCGAGTTCCAGGGCCTGCAGTGGATGCTCGCCGACATGCAGACCCAGCTCACCGCCGCCCGCCTGATGCTCTATGCCGCCGCGCGCTCGCGCGGGCCTGGCGGCAGCGCCTTCCCGGACCCGATGCTCGCCGCCCAGGCAAAGATCTTTGCCTCCGAGGCGGCGATCCGCATCGTCAACGACGCGCTGCAGATGTTTGGCGCACGCGGATATTCACGTGATCTCCCGCTCGAGCGCATGGCGCGCGACGTGCGCATGTTCACCATTGGGGGCGGCACCGCGCAGGTGCTGCGCACCCTCGTCGCCGCGAAAATGCTCGGCTGGAAGCTGCCGCAGACCCGCGACGGCTACGTCGAGGCCGCCGCACGGCCCCTGGCGGCGGAGTAAAGCTCCATACCTCCCCCGCGTGCGGGGGAGGTCGGCGCCGCGAAGCGGCGCCGGGTGGGGGCTTCCCAGCGCCAACCTCTGACGTTTGCGCCACTTGCCCCCACCCTAACCCTACCCTAACCCTCCCCCGCA
>DASPZC010000246.1:0-3100 GCA_035636455.1 Xanthobacteraceae bacterium | reverse complement strand
CCCCATGACAAGTGGCACAGGAACGACCTCGACATCCCGTATCTTCACGCGGGCGGAGAGCGTGCCCTTGCGGCCGTCCTCGAACGTCACCTCGGTCGAGATCGCGGCCTCCCCTGCGCCGTCATAGAGCGCCTGCACCAGCGGGCCGTAACGATCGGTGATCAGGCCGCGGCGCACCTTCATGGTCCGCGTCAGCTCGCCGTCGTCGGCATCGAGCTCCTTGTGCAGGATGAGGAAGCGCCTGATCTGCGCGCCGGCCATGACTCCTTCTCCCACCAGCGAGCGGTTCACCTCGTCCACGTGCCGCTCGATCATGTCGTAGATTGGCGGCAGGCCCGCAAGCTCCTGATAGGAGCCGTAGACCAGGTTGCGGCGCTCCGCCCAGCTGCCGACCGCTGTCAGGTCGATGTTGATCATGGCGGTGACGAAGTCGCGCTTGTCCCCGAAGGCGACCGCTTCCTTGATGTTGGGAAAGAACTTCAGCTTGTTCTCGATGTATTTCGGCGCGAACAGCGTGCCGTCGTTGAGGCGGCCCACGTCCTTGGCGCGATCGACGATCTTGAGGTGCCCGGTCTTGGGATCGACGATGCCGGCGTCGCCGGTATGCACCCAGCCGTCGGCCGTCTTGGTCTCTGCGGTCTTTTCCGGGTCCTTGTAGTAGCCGGCGAACACCCCGGGCGAGCGGAACAGGACCTCGCCGCTCTCGGCGATCCGGATCTCGACCTCGTGGTTCGGCCGGCCGACCGTGTCGGAATAGCCTTCGCCGTCCGGCTGCGCGGTGATGTAGACGGAGGCCTCGGTCTGCCCGTAGAGCTGCTTGAGGTTGATGCCGAGCGAGCGATAGAAGCGGAACATGTCCGGCCCGATCGCCTCGCCGGCCGTATAGGCGATGCGGATGCGCGAGAGGCCGAAGCGGTTCTTCAGCGGCCCGTAGACCAGGAGGTCGCCCAGCCGGTAGAGCAGCCGCGCGTGCAGCGGCACCTTCTCGCGGTTGAGGATTTTCTCGCCCCAGCGCCGGGCGACGCCGAGAAAATAGTGGAACATCCTGCGCTTGAGCGCGCCGGCATCCTCCATGCGCACCATGGTCAGGGTGAGCAGGTTTTCGTAGACGCGCGGCGGCGCGAACGCGTAGGTCGTGCCGATCTCGCGCCGGTCGTCGACCACGGTCTCCGGCGTCTCCGGGCAGTTGACGCAGAAACCGGCCGTGTAGGACTGGGCGTAGGAGAAGATGTGGTCGCCGATCCAGGCGAGCGGCAGATAGGCGATCACCTCCTCGTTCTCGTCGAGCCGGTCGAACGCATTGCCGTTCTTCGCCGAGATCAGCACGTTGTCGAAGGTGAGCATCACGCCCTTCGGCCGCCCGGTGGTGCCCGACGTGTAGAGCATGACCGAGAGGTCCGAGCCCTTGCCCGCGTCGAGGCCGCGTTCCCAGCGCTCGCGGCGGCCCGCGTCGGCGGCGAGCGCCTGGCGTCCGAGGCGCTGCACGTCCTCGATCGATTTGAGCCGGCCGTGGTCGTAGTCGCGCAAGCCCCGCGGCTCGTCGTAGAAGATCTGCCCGAGCCCTTTCACGCGATCCGCGACCGACAGGATCTTGTCGACCTGCTCCTGGTCCTCGACGATCGCGAGCGCCGCCTCCGCATGGTCGAGCACAAAGGCCATCTCGTCGGCGACCGAGTCGGCGTAGATCGGCACCGGCACGGCGCCGAGCGCCTGGCCGGCGCACATCGCCCAATAGAGGCGCGGCCGGTTGCCGCCGATGATGGCGAACTTGTCGCCGCGCTTGAGCCCCAGCTCCTCGAGGCCGACCGAGAAGGCGCGCACCTCCTCGAGCACCTGGGCCCAGGTCCAGCTCTGCCAGATGCCGAAATCCTTGTGGCGGATGGCCGGCCGCTGGCCGCGCACCCGCGCATTACGGATCAGGAGCTTAGGAAACGTGTCCGCGTGAGCGGTGCCGTCCATGGCGCCGTCTCTCCCAGTGTCGACGCGGGCGCCCGGCCCGCCGCCCTCTGTCGGCCGCCGACCGCGATCTTCTTGTTGCAATTGCTATGAAATGGACTGCCCGGCCCGTCAAGCCTGGAGCGGTTAGCCTTTCGGTGGGGACGCCGACGGCATCACCGGCAATTCGTCGTAGCCCGGATGAGCGAAGCGATATCCGGGATCCCGCATGTCGCTGCGCTTATGCGGGCTACAGGCTGTGGGCCGCCTACCTGGGCGGCATCGCCGGCATGGTCGTCCCCGGCCTCGCGCCGGCCGCGTGCCCCAAGGGGCTGGTCGAGCTCATCAGCCGCTCGACGGCGCCGCCATCGATCCTCGGCCGGTTCGCCTCGCCTTTTGCCGCCGCTCCCGCGGGCAGATGCGCGGTCGAGCCTGTATTTGCGTTGATATTTACAACGGCCGGGCCGGTGGGCGGCGCGACGGGCGAACGCGCGGCGGTGGCCGGCACGATTGTTTCCGCATTGTTGTTTGCGGCCTCGCGCGCAGCGACGGCCTTGGAGGACAGCAGGCGGACGATCCGCTCGATGAGCCCGAGGAGGCCGTTGGCCTCGGAGATGGTGATCTCGCCGTCGGCGAGCTCGCGGATGACCACGTCGACGGCCGCCCGCGCATAGTCCGGGGTGCTGGCAGGCGGCAGCGCGACCGCCACCGGCCGGCCGGTGAGCTTGGGCATCATCCGGTCCATGCACAGGCGCATGGCGGCCGGATTGGCCGTTTTGGCAAGGGCGATGATCCGGGCGGCGAGATCGGCGCCGTCGGCGTTCAACGCCTCCTCCAGGTCGCGATTGGCCTTGTTGCGCGAGCCGAGCGGACGCCCGGCCGGATTGCCGCTTTGACCAGGTTGGAAGGGCATGGGGATTACTCCTTTGCGTTGGCGGTTGCTGGACCTGTATCCCGGAGGCTTCGAGGCCCCTGGGGGTATCCGTTGCCAATTCCATTGGAATAGAACATATAGTGAACATACGGAGGGAGTCAATCCCTTTATTATAATTGCAACATCGACAAGGGAATTTCGGCGAAGCCCTTGCGGCTATGTATCATGAATGATACATTCCATTCGGAATGACTGAGGCTCCCAAGCCGATCCCTCTCCGGTTTTGGAAAT
>DASPZC010000245.1:0-3166 GCA_035636455.1 Xanthobacteraceae bacterium | reverse complement strand
CATCGACCAGCGCCGGCTGATCGCCGACCTGGTGGCGCTGCAATACAGGCGCACCGCCGGCGATTTTTCCCGCGGCACCTTCCGGGTACGCGGCGACACCGTCGACATTTTCCCGGCGCACTACGAGGACCGCGCCTGGCGCGTGAACCTGTTCGGCGACGAGGCGGAATCGATCGACGAATTCGACCCGCTCACCGGGCAGAAGACCGACGAGCTGAGCTTCATCAAGGTCTACGCCAACTCGCACTACGTGACGCCGCGCCCGACGCTGCTGCAGGCGATCGCCGGCATCAAGCTGGAGCTGCGCCAGCGGCTCGACGACCTAAACCGCGCCGGCCGTTTCCTCGAGGCGCAGCGGCTCGAGCAGCGCACGCTGTTCGACCTCGAGATGATGGAGGCGACCGGCAGCTGCGCCGGCATCGAGAACTACTCGCGCTATCTCACCGGACGCCGGCCCGGCGAGCCGCCGCCGACCCTGTTCGAATACGTGCCCGACAACGCGCTGGTGTTCGTCGACGAGAGCCACGTCAGCATTCCGCAGCTCGGCGGCATGTACCGCGGCGATTTTCGCCGCAAGGCGACCCTGGCCGAATACGGCTTCCGCCTGCCGTCGTGCATGGACAACCGGCCGCTGCGCTTCGAGGAATGGGACGCCATGCGGCCGCAGACCGTCGGCGTCTCGGCGACGCCCGGCGGCTGGGAGCTGGAGCAGTCCGGCGGCGTCTTCGTCGAGCAGGTGATCCGCCCGACCGGGCTGACCGATCCGGCCGTGCTGGTGCGCCCGGCGCGCACCCAGGTCGACGATCTGGTCGGCGAGGTGCGCCAGGTGGCTGCCGCCGGCTTCCGCACCCTGGTCACCGTGCTGACCAAGCGCATGGCCGAGGATTTGACCGAATATCTGCACGAGCAGGGCATCCGCGTGCGCTACATGCACTCGGACATCGACACCCTGGAGCGCATCGAGATCATCCGCGACCTGCGCCTCGGCGCGTTCGACGTGCTGGTCGGCATCAACCTGCTGCGCGAGGGCCTCGACATTCCCGAATGCGCGCTGGTGGCGATCCTCGACGCCGACAAGGAAGGTTTTTTGCGCTCGGAGACGTCGCTCATCCAGACGATCGGGCGCGCCGCGCGCAACGTCGAGGGCCGGGTGATCCTTTATGCCGACCACGTCACCGGCTCGATGCAGCGCGCGATCGAGGAGACCGACCGGCGGCGCGAGAAGCAGGTCGTCTACAATACGGAGAACGGCATCACGCCGGAGAGCATCAAGAAGTCGATCGGCGATATTCTGAAGTCGGTCTACGAGCGCGACCACGTGCTGGTCGACGTGGGCGAGGCGGGGATCGCCGGCGGCGAGGCGGTGGCGATCGGCCACAATCTCCAAGCGGTCATCCAGGACCTCGAGAAGCGCATGCGCGAGGCCGCCGCCGACCTCGACTTCGAGGAGGCGGCGCGCCTGCGCGACGAGGTCAAGCGCCTGCGCGCCACCGAATTGGCCGTATGGGAAGACCCGACCGGGCGCGTGCCGTCCCCGGCGAAGTTCGCCGCGCGGGGGATGCGCGGCCGAGGGGAGAGGCCAGCGCCGCGAAAACCCAGCCTCGACGAAATGGGCCCCGGCCCCGACAAGGAATCCGTGCCCTACCGCCCCGGCCCACGCCCGCGCTCCACCGCCGGCAAGGGCGGCACGCGCGCATGGCGCGGACGGAGGCGGTGACTCCCTGACCGCCATCCGCGCGATCGACCCTCCTGCCCTGTTGCCGGGCCGTGTATGATCGGCGCGGGGCAAAGCGTGAAAAAGCCGGGGAGGGAACGAATGACCGCGCGTTGGGCTCGCTTGCTTGTCGCCGTCTTGCTGGCCGCCGTGCCGGCGGCGTTGTGGGCGCAGCAGTTTCCGCCGCCGATCGATCAGCCCGCGCAGCCTCCGGCCGCGAAGGCGAAGAAGAAGAAACAGGCGCAGCCGGCGGGCCAGCCGCAGGCGCCGGTCGTCAACCTTCCGGTCGAGCCCGATCCGGCGGACCAGCTGGACCCCTCGCAGGTCCAGCAAGCGCCGCCGAAGCCGGCGGCCCCGTCCCGCGCGGTGGCCTGCGCCGGCACGTTCGCCAAGAATTCGAGCCACCTCAAGCTCGCGACCGTCTACGGCTCGCAGAACCTCACCTTCGCCGAGGTGGACGGGCCGCAGAACAGCAAGCTGATGGCCTCGGTGCTGTTTCCCAAGGACCCGAAGCGGCGACTCGAAGTGCTGTGGAACAACGAGGCGGCGCGCAGCGACACTGCCCTGGTGGTGATCAACGGCCAGTCGACCTGGACCGGCCCCAAGGGGCTGCGCCTCGGCCTGCCGATCGCGGCGCTCGAGAAGCTCAACGGCAAGCCGTTCCAGCTCGCCGGGTTCGATCAGGACAACGCCGGCACGGCGCTCGATTGGCAGGCCGGCGCGTTCGACAAGGTGCCGGGCGGATGCAAGCTCGGCATCCGCCTGGCGCCGGACCCCAAGGCCCCGGACGATGCGCGCACCGCCGCCGCGGGCAAGATCCTGATGTCGAGCGATGCGGTCGTGCGCGCGGTCCAGCCGAAGATCGTCGAGATCATCATCGGGTATTAGCCGCGCACCCTGAAACGTTATGGCCGGGCTTGTCCCGGCCATGTGTTTTGGCGGGGACCGGCCCGGTTATCCGGCCCGCCGCAGCTTGCGCCGGCGGAAATCGCGCAAGATTTCCCGCGCCGCATTGTGTCCCGGCGCGCCGGTAACGCCGCCGCCCGGATGGGTGCCGGCGCCGCACATGTAGAGGCCGGGGATCGGGCCGCGGTAGTCGGCGTAGCCGAGCATCGGGCGGGCCGAGAACAGCTGCCCGAGGTCGAGCGCGCCGTGGAAAATGTCGCCGCCGACGAGCCCGAAGGTGCGCTCCAGATCGAGCGGCGTGAAGACCTGGCGCGCGATCACTGAGCGCCGAAAATTGGGTGCATAGCGGTCGACCGTGTCGATCATCAGGTCGGCTACGGTTTCGCGATGCGTGTCCCACGACGATCCGTCGGGCAGCTGCGGCGCCGCGTGCTGGCAAAACAAGCTGGCGACGTGGCGGCCGGGCGGCGCCAGGCTGTCGTCGAGCGACGACGCGATCACCATCTCGATGATCGGCCGGCGCGACCAGCCGCTCGCGCGCGCGTC
>DASPZC010000244.1:0-1691 GCA_035636455.1 Xanthobacteraceae bacterium | reverse complement strand
ATCGGCAGCGCGCCGGGCAGGGCCTCGGTCTCGAAGCTGTTGCCGAAGCCGGACATGTAGTCGGGGATCATGCCGGTAGATTAGTTGCGCATGTAACCAGTGTCAATCAGCCGCCCGGCCGCTCAAAGCTGTGAGCAAGCGCGGCCGGCGGTCCCGGTTTGTCGTTGCCGTGTCCGCGCCGTGGTAGCATCCAAAACAAGCACGTGAGTCGCGAGTCGTGTCTGCTCCGGATCGACGCACGATCCGTCCGACGGACATTGATGAAGACTAATTCCAAAGGAACGATTCCGCTGTGCCCGCACAAAGGGTGCGGATTCAAGTGCTGCGACTTCCAGCAGACGAACTCGATCTTCATGTATCCGGGCGAGATCGAGCAGGCGCGGGCGCAAGGAAAGTCGATGGCGCACCTGCAAGTCCTCGATTCCGACTACCATGGGGGCGTGCGCGTCCGCTGCTGGGCCAAGGATACCGGCACGTGCGACGGCGGGTACAAGCCGCTCGATTGCGCGAGCTACCCGTTTTTCCCGGCACCGGCGCGGGCCGCGAACGGGCACAACGGCGGCGACCTCGTCATGCTCACCAAGGATCCCGAATGCCCGATCCGCAGCTTTGAGATACCCCTGCATCAACGCTTCGTGCGCGACCTTTGGCAAAGACTGTTTGAGCGGGATGCGTCGGCGCTGGCGTGGGCCCGGGCTATTCCTCCCGAAGACAGATACGAGCCGATCGAGGACGCTGTTCGCGAATCTGCGGAGGCCAGGTCCCCGCAGCCCGACGCCGCGATCGGCGGCAGCGCCGACTGACGGCCCGCCTTACGGCCGAAGCCCGACCGGGATCGACACGAATCCCCGGAACCGCGCGCGGCGGCTGCGCACCGGCTCGCCGTCGAGAATGTAATCGGGAAAGCACTTGAGGAAGCGTTCGAGGGCGACCCGGCCTTCGAGGCGCGCGAGGTTCATGCCGGCGCACAGGTGAATGCCGGTCGCGAAGGCGAGATGGCGATTGGGCGCGCGCGCCACGTCGAAGCGGTCGGGATCGGGAAACTGCTCGGGATCGCGGTTCGCCGCCCCGATGCCGATGGTGACCAGCGTGCCCTTGGGCATGGCGACGCCGCCGAGCACCGTGTCGGCGGCAACGATGCGGTTGCCGAGCTGGTTCGAGCTTTCGAACCGCAGGACCTCCTCGACCGCGCTCGCCGCCAGATCCGGCTGCTCGATCAGCCGGCGCCGCTCGTCCGGCCACAGCAGCAAGGCGTGGAGCGCGTTGCCGATCAGGTTGGTGGTCGTCTCGTGGCCGGCATTGAGGATGAAGATGCAGTTCTGCAGCAACTCGGTCTCGCTGAGCTTGCGGCCTTCGTGCTCGCCTTCGATCAGCCGCGTGAGCACGTCCTTGTCGCGGTCGCCCGGCTGGCGGCGCCGCTCGGCGACGAGGCCGCGCAGATAGTCGAGGAAATCGCGCACCGCCGCGTTGCCGCGCGAAACCTGCTCGGGCGAGAGCACCGGCTCGAGCGCGCCGAGGATGGCGAGCGACCAGGCGCGCAGCGGCGCGCGCTCGGCGCGCGGCACGTCCAGCAGGTTGCCGATGATCTCGACCGGGATCGCCGCGGCAAAATCCTCGATCAGGTCGGCGCGGCCCTGCTCCGCCATGCGCCCGATCAGCCGGTCGACGAGATCGACAAGCACGGCCTCCAT
>DASPZC010000243.1:0-5029 GCA_035636455.1 Xanthobacteraceae bacterium | reverse complement strand
GGCGCCGCCCGGCATGCTCTGCACGATCACGGTGGGACGGCCGGGAATGAACTTGCCGATGTGGCCGGCGGCGAGCTGGGCATAGAGATCGTACGAGCCGCCGGGCGGATGGCCGATTAGGATGGTCAGCTCCTGGCCCTTGTAGAAATCGGCGACCGACTCGGCGGCGAGGACAGGGGACAAAATGGACGCGAGCGCCGTCGCCAGCGCCGCCATCATCATCGTTCGATGAAACGCGCATCGGATCATAGGCGGCTCCCGCCGATACACACTCCGTCGTCATCGCCCGCGCAGGCGGGCGATCCAGTAAACACAAACGGTGCCGAATAGGGCGCGAACGGTTGTTACTGCCGCGGCCTCATCATCAAGGGCGGTGGTTACTGGATTGCCCGCCTTCGCGGGCAATGACGGGGCGTGGTGATCGGGTCGTATCATCTTATCAGTCCAGATCGAGGTCCTTCGTCGGATCTTCGACATCGCGCGCCGGGGTCTCCGGCGTGAGGCCGCTGCGGCGGCGCGCAAAGGTCTCGCTGCCGCTGTGCTCCCATTCGCCGGCGACGGCGCGGCGCGCGTAGGCGTCCCAGACCTCGGCCCAGTCGCCGAGCGAATAGCCGTGCCACGGCGGCTGCGGCGCGAGCCGCGGCAGGCCCAGCTCCTCCCAGACGCTGCGCGCATGCTCCATGAACTCGCGCGCCGGCAGGGCGAGCGGCGGCATCGGCTGCTTGAGCGTGGCGTCGATCAGCATCGTCGAGTCGCCGTGGCCCGACCCCGACTTCGGCCCGTGCCCGCCCGAGCGATAGGGCGCGATGTGCACGTCCTCGACCGGGTTCGACCGATAGGCGAGGGACCACAGCACCGCGTCGACGTTGTCGGGATCGATGTCGGCGCTCACCGCGACGACGATCTTGCCGCAGTCGGCCTGCAGGGTGGCGGCGCCGTTGAGCGCGCGCCACACCTCGGTGCGCGGCGTGCCGTCGGCGACCTGCAGGAAGATGACCTTGCGGATGTTGGTGAGCGGCTCGTGCATGACCACGCGGCGAATTCCTTTGATCCCCAGGTGATCGCGCAAGTGGGCGAGGAACAGCGGCTCGTACGCGACCTTCTTGATCACGCTCGATTCGCTCGGCGTGACCTGGCTGACGATCGACACGAACACCGGAGCGCGCTTGTGGGTGATCGCGGTCACCTGCATGGACATGTTGAAGTCCTCGAGCGCGACGTGGCCGTGGCTCTCGCCGAACGGGCCTTCCGGCTCGAGCAGGTCGGGGTCGATCAATCCTTCGATGACGATCTCGGCGTCGGCCGGCACGTGAAGATCGAGGGTGGCGCACTTGGCGACGCGGATCGGCACGCCGGCGAGCCCGCCAGCGACCGCCATCTCGTCCTGATCGACCGCCAACTTCTGCGGGCCGGTGAACATCACGACGGGCGCGCAGCCGATCACGATGGCGCACGGCATCGGTTCCTTGCGCGCGCGGTACTTCGTCCAATGCAGATAGCCGCCGGCGCCGCCGATGCGCGAGGACATGCGCACGCCGAGCCGGTCGGTCGCCTTGAGCGCCGCCCTATAGGTGCCCATGTTGGCGACGCCGGTCTCCGGGTCACGCGTGATGCAGAGCGTCGCGGTGAGATAGGGCGCCGCGTCGAAGCCGGGCGTCGAGATCGGCACCGGCAGGCGCTTGAGGCCGCCGTCCGGGCGCTTCAGATCATCGCCTTTGATCACGACCTCCTGGCAGCGCGGCGCGGCGACCGCGACCGGCGCGATCGGATGGGCGATCGCCCGCATCCAGGCGGCGCCGATCTCCTCGACCGGCCGACCCATGCCGATCGCGTAGATGCGTGGCGAGGCGGCGAGCGCGCCGACCGCGACCGGCACGTCGTAGCGGCGTCCCTGCACGTCGGTGACGTTGGCGAACAGGAACGCGCGCCGCTCATCCTCGGGCAGGCCGCCCTGGAACTGCCAGCGCACCAGCGGGTGCAGCTCGGTATCCTTGTTGATCGGCCGGCCGATGCGCACCAACAGCTCGTTCGCCTCGAGCGCGGCGAGGTGCTCCTGGAAATCGAGGCACGGCCCGCCCGCCTGTGCCTGATGGCGGCGCGCCGCGTCGGCGTCGTTCATGGCCATGCCTTGTGCCGCGGGAAACGGTTAGCGTACGGTCTGCCGCGTTCGGGAGCAACGTTCTTCACCTCTCCCCGCTTGCGGGGAGAGAGCTCGCCCCGGACTTGATCCGGGGTCGGATCGCGAAGCGATCCGGGTGAGGGGGCGTCTGAGGAAAGCGCACACCACAGAGGCCCCCTCACCCCTACCCTCTCCCCGCAAGCGGGGGAGAGGGGGTCTCCTGCGTTAGCGCGTGTGACCAACAGGTAGCCCTGCGTGCTCATCGACAACGCCATCAGCGCGCTCATGATCGTGCTCGATCCGGCGCGCTTTGCCGTCATCTGCTTCGGCGTCGTGCTCGGCCTCATCATCGGCGTCATGCCGGGGATCGGCGGGCTGGGCGGCATGGCGCTGCTGATCCCGTTCACCTACTCGCTCGACCCGCACACTGCGCTCGCGTTCCTGATCGGCATGTGGGCGGTGACCGCGACCTCCGACACCGTCCCGGCGATCCTGTTTGGGGTGCCGGGCGCGATCGGCTCGGCCTCGACCGTGCTCGACGGCTATCCGATGGCGCGGCGCGGCGAAGCCGGACGCGCGTTCGGCGCCTCGTTCACCTCCTCGGCGCTGGGCGGCCTGTTCGGCGCCCTGCTGCTCGGCATCTCGATCCCGGTGCTGCGCCCGTTCATGCTGGCGATCGGCACGCCGGAACTGCTCGCCGTGTGCGTCCTCGGCCTCACCCTGGTTGCCTCGGTGAGCCAGGGCGCGGTGCTCAAGGGCCTGATCACCGCGATCTTCGGCGTGCTGCTCGCCGCCGTCGGCAACGAGGCGCAGACCGGCGCGCTGCGCTGGACGCTCGACACGACGTACCTGTGGGATGGCGTGCCGATCGAGACTTTGGCGCTCGGCCTGTTCGCGCTGCCCGAGCTGGTCGACATGGCGATCGCCCGGCGCGCCATCAGCTCGGAGCACCGGCGCGGCCTCATCCGCGAGCAGCTGCGCGGCGTGCGCGACGTGCTCGCCAACTGGCGGCTGGTGCTGCACTCGTCCTCGATCGGCGTGCTGCTCGGCTCGATCCCCGGCATGGGCGCGCCGGTGATCGATTGGATCGCCTACGGCTCGGCGGCGCGCCTGCTCAAGGGCGCATCGAAGACGTTTGGCACCGGCGACGTGCGCGGCGTGATCTGCTCTGAGGCCGCCAACAACGCGCGCGAGGGCGGCGCGCTGATCCCCACCCTCGCGTTCGGGGTTCCGAGCTCGGCCTCGATGGCGCTGCTGATGGGCGCGTTCCTCACCCAGGGCATCACGCCCGGCCCGAAACTCCTCACCTCGCAGCTCGACATCACCTTCACCCTGGTGTGGAGCCTCGCGCTCGCCAACGTGCTCGGCGCGGCGATCTGTTTCCTTGCCGCCAACCAGCTCGCCAAGATGGTGATGATCCGTGCCGGGGTGCTGGTGCCGTGCGTCATCGCCATCAGCTTCGTCGGCGCCTACCAGGGCTCGCGCTCGTTCGGCGATCTCGTGGTGCTGCTCGCGTTCGGCGCCGTCGGCTGGATCATGAAGCGGTTCGGCTGGGCGCGCGCGCCGCTCATCCTCGGCTTCATCCTCGGCAAGCTGATCGAGAAATATCTGTTCATCTCGATCGGCCGCTACGGGCTCGAATGGCTGGAGCGGCCGGCGGTGCTGGCGATCCTCGCGGTCACCGCCCTCATCCTGGCGCGCCCGCTGCTCGGCCTCGCGGTTCGCCGGCTGCGCGGCGAGGAGCGTGCGGATGGTCCGACGCCCGCGCCGCAGGGCGCAGCCGCGGCCGTTGCGGCCTCTCCCGTCGATCGCGTCATGGGACCGGCGCTGTGGGCGCTCGCGGCGCTCGGGTTCGCCGCCGCGTTCTGGAGCGCGACCGACTGGCGGCTGGCAGCCCGTCTGATGCCGCAGACCGCGGCGGCGAGCGGGCTCGTTGTCGTCGCGCTCGCGGCCGCCGCGGCGGCGATCGGCCTGGCGCGCGGCCGGCCGATCGGCGCCTCGCGCGCGCGTAGCGAGATCAGGAGCGCGCTCGAAGGCTTGGGCGACGCCGTGGTCTACGGCCGCCTCGCGGTGCAGGCGCTGTGGCTGCTCGGCCTGCTTGCCGGCGTGCACCTGATCGGCATGATGCCGGCGCTCGGCCTCTTCATGCTGCTCTACATGCTGATCGAAGGCCGCACGCGGGTGACGACCGCGCTCCTCGTCGTCGCGCCGCTCTGGCTCGGCATGTACGTGCTGTTCGTCAAGCTGCTGCACGTGCCGTGGCCGCCGTCGCTGCTCGGCGACGCGCTGCCGTGGCTGCGCGCCGCGTCGGGGCGGTTGATTTGACGGAGCCGCCGGCGCCGGGCGCCGTCAGCGGCGATGAACGTTGGCGGCAATGAAGGTCGCCGGCGTCGCGCCGCGGTTCTCGACCCAATGGGACCGCGGGCCGAACTCGGCAAACGCCTGCCCGGCGCGAACCTCCCCGGTCATTCCGTCGTCGTGATGATTGGTGAGCACGCCGCCGAGAATGTAGACGATGGTCGGGTCGCCCCGATGGCTGTGCAGCCCGATATGGCCGCCCGGCTCGACGACCGCGCGGCTCACCCGCAGCTCGAGGTTTTGAACGCCGTCGATCTCCTTGGCGAGATCGATGGTCGCGAGCAGGTTCTCGGCAACGAGGTGGTTGCCGTCGGGCGGGGTCCGCTGCCCGACCGCCACGCCCGCCCCGAAGAGGGCCAAGCCCGTGGCCGTCAGCATGGCGATGCGGACGATGGCTCGCATCATCACCTCCCTGCCTTGTTGTGCCTAGCGCGCCATCACAACGGTGGTGCACGCGCTTTCGGTTTTCGGCAGCTCGCGCGACGTGGCCATGCGCACGGCAAGCCGCCGCGCGCCGCCGCGCACGACCGGGCAATAGGGATCGGGCTTGTC
>DASPZC010000242.1:0-7654 GCA_035636455.1 Xanthobacteraceae bacterium | reverse complement strand
GGTCGATGCCGGCCACCAGGTTGCCGTCATCGTCTCCGCCATGGCGGGCGCCACCAACCAGCTGGTGGAATGGTGCCGCGCGGCGGCGACCCTGCACGATGCCCGCGAGTACGACGCCGTGGTGGCCTCGGGCGAGCAGGTCACCGCCGGGCTGCTGGCGATCGTGCTGCAATCCGTGGGCGTCACCGCGCGATCGTGGCAGGGCTGGCAGATTCCGATCCTGACCACCAACGCCCACGGCGGCGCCCGCATCGACGCGATCGACGGGGCGGAGCTGATCCGCCGCTTTGCCGAGCGCGGCGAGGTCGCGGTCATCGCCGGCTTCCAGGGCCTTCACAAGGACACCCGGCGCGTCACCACGCTGGGCCGCGGCGGCTCCGACACCTCGGCCGTCGCGATCGCCGCCGCCGTCGCGGCCGACCGTTGCGACATCTATACGGACGTGGATGGCGTCTACACCAGCGACCCGCGCGTCGTGCCGCGCGCGCGCCGGCTCGACCGCATCAGCTACGAAGAAATGCTGGAGTTCGCCTCGCTCGGCGCCAAGGTGCTGCAGGTGCGCTCGGTCGAGCTCGGCATGGTGCACAACGTGCGCATCTTCGTGCGCTCGAGCTTCGAGCGACCCGAAGACATCGATCCGCATGACGCGCCGCCCGGCACCCTTATCTGCAGCGAGGAGGAGATCGTGGAGCAACACGTCGTCACCGGCATCGCCTTCTCCAAGGACGAGGCGCAGATCTCGATCCGCCGGGTCGAGGACAAGCCCGGCGTGGCCGCCGCCATTTTCGGGCCGCTCGCCGAGGCGAACATCAACGTCGACATGATCGTTCAGAACGTCTCGGGCGACGGCAAGACGACCGACCTCACCTTCACGGTGCCGGCGCCCGATTTCGAGCGCGCCAACGACGTGCTCGCCAGGTCGAAGGGCTCGATCGGCTACGCGCGCCTCGACGGGGCGACCGACATCGCCAAGGTTTCGGTGATCGGCATCGGCATGCGCAGCCACGTCGGGGTGGCCGCGCGCGCGTTCCGGGCGCTGGCCGACCGCGGCATCAACATCCGCGCCATCACCACCTCGGAGATCAAGTTCTCGCTGCTGATCGACGCCGCCTACACCGAACTTGCAGTGCGCACGCTGCATTCGCTATACGGCCTTGACAAATAAAGCTGCGGGCGGCCGGGGCCCGCGTTCGAGACGAGCCGAACCGGGGCTGCCTGGGCAGTCCTCGGGCGGCGCGACACCGGTCAGGATTTCCATTTCCGCCCCACGGGCGTAGGAAATCTGCAAAGTTCAAAGGTATGCCGGATGCCAGCCGGGCCGGCCGGGCCGGCCGGGGCAGCCTGCCAGAGGACCTCACATGCGGGGTGCGCTCGGCGGTCCACGCGTGCTGTTGCGCCGGCTCCGCGAGGTGATGGCGGAGCCGGTCAGCGCGCAAGATCGCCTCGACAAGATCGTCGTGCTGATCGCCGCCAACATGGTGGCGGAGGTGTGCTCCGTCTACGTGCTGCGCGTCGACGGCACGCTCGAGCTTTACGCCACCGAGGGCCTCAATCGCCAGGCCGTGCACTTGACCGTGCTGCGGGCGGACGAGGGCCTGGTCGGCCTGGTCGCGCGCGAGGCCAACTCCATCAACCTGTCCGACGCGCAGGGCCATCCGGCCTTCTCCTTCCGGCCGGAGACCGGCGAGGAGATCTATCACTCGTTCCTGGGCGTGCCGATCCTGCGCGCCGGCAACACGCTCGGCGTGCTGGTCGTGCAGAACCGGGCGCATCGCACCTATTCCGAGGAGGAAGAGGAGGCGCTGCAGACGACCGCGATGGTGCTCGCGGAGATGATCGCGTCGGGCGAGCTGTCCGCCCTGGCGCGGCCCGGCGCCGAGCCCGCCGCCCGGCGCACGCTGCATCTGCCCGGCACGCCCATCGCCGACGGCATCGGGCTCGGATACGTGGTGCTGCACGAGCCGCGCGTCGTTATCACCAATTTCATTGCCGACGATGTCCCCAAGGAGATCAAGCGCCTGGAGGCCGCCGTCGACACGCTGCGCGCCGACCTCGACGTGATGCTGGAGCGCGGCGACGTGGCGGACGCCGGCGAGCACCGCGACGTGCTGGAAGCCTTTCGCATGTTCGCCTACGACCGCGGCTGGATGCACAAGCTGCGCGAGGCGGTGATGACGGGCCTCACCGCCGAGGCGGCGGTCGAGCGCGTCCAATCGGACGCGCGCGCACGCATCATGCGCCAGACCACCCCGTTCCTGCGCGATCGGCTGCACGATCTCGACGACCTCGCCAATCGGCTGATGCGCCAGCTCACCGGCCAGGACCACGCGCCCAAGACGGAGCAATTGCCGGACAACGCCATCATCGTCGCCCGGTCCATGGGGCCGGCGGAGCTGCTCGATTACGACCGCGCCCGCCTGCGCGGCCTGGTTCTGGAGGAGGGCGGGGCGACCTCGCACGTCTCGATCGTGGCGCGTGCGCTCGGCATCGCGGCGGTCGGCGAGATCGACAACGCGACCGGCCTGGTCGATCCCGGCGACGCCATCATCGTCGATGGCTTCTCCGGCGAGATGCACGTGCGGCCGCCGCCCGACATCCAGGCCGCCTATGGCGAGAAGGTGCGGTTCCGGGCGCGGCGCCAGGCCCAGTACCAGGCGCTGCGCAACCGTCCGACCGTCACCCGCGACAAGGAGCCGGTGGCGCTGCTGATCAACGCCGGCCTGCTGGTCGACCTGCCGCATATCGCCGAATCGGGCGCGGCCGGGATCGGCCTGTTCCGCACCGAGCTGCAGTTCATGGTGGCGGCGGCGTTCCCGCGCACCAGCGAGCAGCTCTCGCTCTATCGCCAGGTGCTCGACGCCGCGGGCGACCTGCCGGTGACGTTCCGCACGCTGGACATCGGCGGCGACAAGGTGCTGCCCTACATGCGCGCGGTGCACGAGGAAAACCCGGCGCTCGGCTGGCGCGCCATCCGGCTCGGCCTCGACCGGCCGGGCCTGCTGCGCAGCCAGATGCGCGCGCTGCTCAAGGCCGCGGCCGGGCGCGAGCTGCGGGTGATGTTCCCGATGATCGCCACGGTCGACGAGTTCGATCGCGCGCGCGCGATCGTCGAGCGCGAGCTGACGCATCTGCGGCGCCACGGCCACAAGCTGCCCGACCGGGTCCATGTCGGCGCGATGGTGGAAGTGCCCTCGCTGCTCTATCAGCTCGACGAGCTGTTCGCGCGCGTCGATTTCCTCTCGGTCGGCTCGAACGACCTGTTCCAGTTCCTCTATGCGGCCGACCGCAGCAACACGCGGGTGGCCGACCGGTTCGATCCGATCTCGGTGCCGGTGCTGCGCGCGCTCAAGAGCATCGTCGACAAAGGGCTGGCGTGCGGCAAGCCGGTGGCGTTGTGCGGCGAGCTTGCCTCGCAGCCGATCGGCGCGCTGGCGCTGGTGGCGCTCGGCTATCGCACTCTGTCGCTCACTCCCTCGGCGGTCGGCCCGGTCAAGTCGGTGCTGCTCGACCTCGACGCCGGCAAGGCGCGCGCTCTGCTGGAGCCGCTGATCGATCGGCCGACGGGCAGCATGGCGACGCGAGACCGGCTGGAGGCTTTTGCCGCCGCCGAAGGCCTGCAGATCTGAGGCCCGCGCCATGCTCCCCCAGGCAAAGCTCGACGCCCTCGTGGCACGCCATGCGGCGGTCGAGACGGAGTTCGCGGCCAATCCCGACCGGGAAACCTACGTCAAGCTCTCGCGCGAGTTTGCCGAGCTCTCCCCGTTGGTCGAGTCGGTGAAGGCCTATCGGGCCGTGGTCGACGAATTGGCCGGGCTCGATGCGCTGCTGGCGGATCCAACCACCGATGCGGAGATGCGTGCGCTGGCGGCCGAGGAGCGGCCGGCGATCATCGCGCGGCGCGACCTCCTGGAGCAGCAGATCCGCGTTGCCCTCGTCCCCAAGGATGCGATGGACGAGCGCAACGTCATGCTGGAAATCCGCGCGGGCGCCGGCGGCGACGAAGCCTCTCGGTTCGCCGGCGATCTCTTCCGCATGTACGAACGCTATGCGGCACGGCAGGGCTGGACCGTCGAGGTGATCTCGGCGAGCGAGGGCACGGTCGGCGGCTTCAAGGAAATCATTGCCGAAATCCGCGGCCGCGGCGCTTTCGCCAAGCTCAAATTCGAATCCGGCGTGCATCGCGTGCAGCGCGTTCCGGCAACCGAAGCCTCGGGCCGCATCCACACCTCCACCGCGACGGTCGCGGTCCTGCCGGAAGCCGAGGAGGTGGACGTGGCGCTCGCCGACGCCGATCTCAGGGTCGACACCATGCGGGCCGGCGGGGCCGGCGGCCAGCACGTCAACAAGACCGAGTCGGCGGTGCGTCTGACGCATATTCCGACCAACACCGTCGTCAAATGTCAGCAGGACCGCTCGCAGCATCGCAACCGTGCGATGGCCTGGGACATGCTGCGCGCCAAAGTCTACGACCTCGAACGCCGCAAGCGCGACGCCGAACGCGCGGCCGAGCGGCGCGGGCAGGTCGGCTCCGGGGACCGCTCCGAGCGCATCCGCACCTACAATTTCCCCCAGGTGCGCGTGACCGACCACCGCATCAATCTCACCCTGCACAAGCTCCCGCAGGTGCTCGACGGCGAGGCGCTCGGCGAGATCATCGACGCGCTGGTGACCGAGCGCCAGGCCTCGCTGCTGGCGGCCGAGGACACGGCCCTGCCATGAGCATGCCGGACCTCACGTCCGCGGTGTCGATCGGTGCGGCGCGCCGCGCGCTGGCGCAGATGTTTTCCGCCGCTGGGTTGGAACAACCGGTCCTCGATGCGCGCGTGCTGGTGGGCCATGCGCTTCATCTCGACCACACGGCGCTCGCCGCGGCGGCGGATCGATCTTTGAACGCAGACGAACGCCGGCGCATCGCGGCGCTTGCCGAGCGGCGGCTCGCCCGCGAGCCGGTGGCACGGATCGTCGGCTTGCGGGAATTCTGGGGCTTGCCGCTGCGCATCACGCCGGCGGTATTCGACCCGCGGCCCGACACGGAAACGCTGGTCGAAACAGCGCTCGCGGCGCTCGACGCCCGCGGCTTGCGCGGTCGCGCCCTGCGCATCGCCGATCTCGGCACCGGCTCGGGCGCCTTGCTGCTCGCCCTGCTGAGCGAGCTGCCGCGCGCGAGCGGGGTCGGGACCGACCGCAGCGTGGCCGCGCTCGAGGTTGCGCGCGATAACGCGTGGCGGCTCGGTCTTGGCGGGCGCGCGGACTTCGTTGCCTGCGACTTCGGCGCGGCGCTTGCCGGCGCCTTCGATCTCGTGGTGGCCAACCCGCCCTACGTGGAAAGTGCCGTCATCGCGGGCCTGCCGCCGGAGGTGAGGGAGCACGAACCGGCACTCGCGCTCGACGGCGGAGCGGACGGCCTTGCCGCCTATCGGGCGCTTGCGGCCGACGGGCGGCGCCTGCTGGCGGGACGCGGCGACATGATTGTGGAACTCGGTGTCGGCCAGGAACAGGCCGCGGCGGCCCTGTTTGCCGCGGAGGAACTTGCCGTTGAATCGAGCGCCGCTGCGGACCTGGGCGGTATCGCCCGGGCGCTTCATGGCCGGCCTGCCTCCCGGCCTTGAACCAAGGGAGGGGCGAAAAATCACTTGGATTATGAGCCGAGAGCGACTAGGTTTACGGCACGTAATCGACCCCGAGAGGATGAGGCGCCGCCTGGAGGCCCGGAGCAAGGCTCTGTGAGGCGGCGGCGCATGCGAGGCGAACAACGATCGGCCAGTTCGACGTTTGAGACTTCGCCGGCTCGGGATACGAAAGCTTCACCGGTTTGGCGCGTGTCGACACGACAGCGCGAGACGAGGGATGGGCAACACCGTGGGATGACCGCGGGCGAAGGAACGTTGCAGCTATCGGCATAGGAGCTTTGGATCGACGCGCGACCGCCGCGGCTTGCGCGCGGCTCGGTCATGGACATCGGCGCGACGCGAACCTGTAACGCGGCGCCGAACAGGGGCAAGGAACCGGCGGCCGTATCCGCCGCACAGCAGGAGTCGACAAACCAACAGCCATGAGAAACGGTCAGAACAAGCGCATGCGGGGGCGTAACCGCAAGGGGCAGAATCCGCTGACGCGGGTCTACGAGTCGAACGGTCCCGACGTGAAAATCCGCGGGACCCCATCGCACGTCGCAGAGAAATACGTGCAGCTCGCACGCGACGCCCAGACGTCCGGCGATCCGGTGGCGGCCGAAAATTACTTCCAGCACGCCGAGCATTATTTCCGCCTGATCGCGGCGGCGCAGGAACAGTTCCGCCAGAGCCAGCCGTATTTCCGCCCGGAAGGCGAGCAGCGCGGCGAGGACCATTACGACGGGGGCGGCGACGACGAGAGCGGACATCCGATGGGCGACGCGCCCTATGCGGGACGCGAGTCGCAGCCTTACGGGCCGCGCGAGCCGCAGCCCTACCAGCAACAGCCATACCCCGCGCGCGAGCAGCCTTATGGGCCGCGCGAGCCGCAGGCTTACGGGGGGCGGCCGCAGCCGAGCGGACCCCAGGGACGGCCCGAGTCCGGCGAGGTCGACCGGCTGCCGTCATTCATCACCGGCGGCGGCGGGCAGCCGCAGCCGCCGACCCACCAGGGCTACGGCCCGAACGGGTTCGACGGCCAGCCCGATCGCTTTCCGCTGCACCGGCGGCGCCGTCGCCGGCACGGTCCGCGCCCCGACATGCATGCCGGGCCGCCCGCGGCAAGTGAAGCCCCGGACGAGCCGGCGCCGCAGGGACCGCCGGGCGAACCCCATCGCGACTGAAGCAGGCGTCGCTACGGCGACGGAGCCAGCGCCGGCTCGAGCGCCGGCACCAGGCGCTGGCGCTCGCGCCGCGCCGGGATCGCCCGGTAGACCTGCTTCGTCGCCTCGACGATGTGGACGCCGGCAAATGGCGCCGAGATGGTCGCGCCGGCGCGCTCCCAGGCCACGGCCGAGCGCAGGAACCACCTGCGGCTGATCGGCGGCACGTAGAGCGCTTCGCCCCAGCCGGTCGGCGTGAACCAGGTTTCCCGCAGCAACTGAGTGATCTGTGCGCGCGAATAGGGCCGGCCGTGGCCGAACGGCGTCGTGTCCAGGCGCGCCCACACCCCGCGCCGGTTGGGGACGATCACGAGAATCCGGCCCCCGGCTGCAAGCACGCGCCAAACTTCGCGCAGCAGCGCCCCGGCGTCCTGCGACATTTCCAGCGCGTGCACGAGCAGCACCCGGTCGACCGCCGCGTCGGGCAGCGGCAGCTCGTCCGCGTCGACCAGCGCGGTCAGCGCCGGACGCGCGGTCGGCCATTTGACCACGCCTTGGGCGGCCGGCATGAAGGCGAGGCACCGCTCCGCCTCCTCGCGAAACAGCCCGAGATAGGGGGTCGCATAGCCGATCCCGAGCGTGCGCAGGCCGCGGGTGTCGGCCCACCGGCTGCGGATGCCGCGGCCGACGAAGCGGCGGGCGACGGTCCCGAGCGCCTGTCCGTAAAAATTGCGCAGATCGACGACGTCCATGGACATGCGGCTCGGCGGTCGCCGGCTGGTCGGGGCCGGCGATAATCCCGGATTATGGAGCGCAGCCCGCCGCCGGACAACGAGGCGGAATAGGAAACCAGGCAGGATCGGACGGCGCGGCGGCCGA
>DASPZC010000241.1:0-2310 GCA_035636455.1 Xanthobacteraceae bacterium | reverse complement strand
CATTGCCGAGACGCGTCGTGCTCGGAGCGTTGAACCGCGGCGTTGCCGCGTGCGGTGCGGCACTGAAGCGCGGCCCCGCATTGATTTGTGGCGCCGCCCTGATTTGCGGCGCGACATTGACGTGCGGCGCCGCCGGTGCGCTGAAGCGCGCTGCGGGCGCGCTCACGTGCGGTGCCGCGGGCGCGCTGATGCGCGGAGCGGCCGGAGCGCTGATGTGCGGTGCAGCAGGGGCGCCACCGCCCCGCTGATGCAATTGCGGCTGGGCCATGCCGGCGCTCGCGGCAGTCGCCACGGCCAGCGCCGTTCCCAGGCGAATGATCATGTTGGACATGTCCACTCCTCCAACGTTGGAACCAACGCGGGTTCATGGAACTAAACGCCGGGCGACGTGTTTGGTTCGCCTCGCGGCCGGGCCATCGCGCGATGGTGATGTTTACGCGAGATTGAAGCCGCGCGCGCGCACATAGGCGCCGAAATCGGTGCGCTGCGGCTGCGCATACTGGCGCGCCTTGTCCTCCGACCAGCCGTAGGCCGCGGCTTCCCCCCATACCTGCGGCTCGCGCTGCGCCCCATAGGGCGCGAGCGCCGCGCGGCGCCGGTCATAGGCATCGAGTTGCGATGCAAGGTCGTCGTCGCGGAAGCGATCGACGTGCAGCGTCAGCGCGAGGGGCAGGCGCGGCGTGATCCGCCCGGCCGCGGCCGGCCAGCCGACGCACAGGCCCGCATAGGGCACGACCCGATCGGGCAGCGCGAGCAGCTCGCTGATGCGCGCCGCGTGATCGCGGATGACGCTGATCGGGCAGCAGCCGAGCCCGACCGCGTGCGCGGCGTGCATGAACGTCGCCAGCGCCAGCGCCGCGTCGGTCGCGGCGTTGAAGAACTGGTCGAGATGATCGTTGGGAAACGGCTTGCCGCGCAATGCCGCGATCTGCGGCAGCCGCCGGCCGTTGGCGCAGAACACCAGGAAGGCGGGCGCCTGCCCGATCCACGGCATGTCGGGGATGAGGTCGGCGATCGCCTTGCGCAGCGCGCGATCCTCGATCACGACGATGTCGCGCTGCTGCAGGTCGCTCTTCGAGGGCGCCGACAGCGCGCAGGCGCACAGCAGCCGCAACAGCGCCGGATCGATCGGGCGCCCGTCATAACGGCGATGCACGCGGTGTCCGGCGATGCGGGCGATTTCGTCGAGGCCGTCGAGATGCGGGTCGACGGCGAACTCATCGCCGAATCGTTGCTCGAGATCTTTCCTGATCGTGTCGACGTTCGACATCGCGCCCTCGCCGTTAGAGCATGATCCCGAAAAGTGGATACCGGTTTTCGGAAAAGATCATGCTCCAAGATAGGCTAGAGCGGGATGACGATTCGGAGAAAAGTCATCCCGCTCTAGGAATTTCGCAGATTATGCGGTGAAGCCGGGCGGATGTCCGCAGCGAGATCGAAAATAAGGCCTCGGTCTACCAGCTGCGCCAATAAGCGTAGGGATAGGCGACGCGACCGTAGGCCGGGCGCGCGACGTAGGTATAGCCGGGCTGCTGATAGAACTGGTACGTCGGCTGTTGCTGGACCCAGCGCTGCTCGTAGCCGTCGTCCCATTGCGGGCGCGGCCGCGCACGGGCGATGCGCGTTTCCGGGGTGCTGCCGGTGACGACGATGCTCGTATTCTCGGTGCCCTCTTTTTGCACCAGGGCATAGAGCGCCGCCGCGTTCGAGGGATGCAGCCGCACGCAGCCGTGCGACGCCGGCCCGCCGAGCCGCGAGATTTCATAGCTGCCGTGGATGGCAAAGCCGCTGTGGAAGAATATCGAGTGCGGCATCGGCGAATTGTAATATTTCTTCGAGAACCAGGTCCGCGCCAGGCGCTCGGGACGATAGCTGCCGTTCGGCGTGCCGAAGCCGGCCCGCCCGGTCGAGACCGGGAACGTATAGCGGGTGGCGCCGTCCACCGCGACCGACATGCGCTGGGTCGACTTGTCGATGGTGACGGTCACGTTGGCGGCCGCCGGAACGGTCGCCGCGACGAATGCAACAACGGCGGGGAACGCAAAAAGGCAACGCATCACGCAACCCCTGTGGTCCGAGGTTTTGATCCTCGTTGAGATACGATTAGCAAGTCAAAGGCTTTCGCGGGAGGGCGGCGGCCGGTTAATCCGCAAAGCCGGTTAACACGAAGGCACCGGCCGGCCGGTCAAGGACGGTAAACGATGTCAAACAGGCCTTCGATGTCGCGCGGAGTCCTGGGCGAGGGGATGTATTTGTACGCGAGCGCGTCGTTGAGCGTCTGCTCGAGGCCGCGGATTTCGCCGAGCTGCA
>DASPZC010000240.1:0-13146 GCA_035636455.1 Xanthobacteraceae bacterium | reverse complement strand
CGAACCGTGCTCCAGATTCCAGCACACCACGGTCTGTAATGTTGCAGCAAACATGCTTGCTCGACGCGGTCAAAACCCCGTCGGATCTGCGCCGGCTTCCTGAGCGCGAGCTCAGGCAGGTGGCCGACGAACTGCGCGCCGAGACCATCAATGCCGTTTCGGTAACGGGCGGTCACCTCGGGGCGGGGCTCGGCGTCGTCGAGCTGACCGTGGCCCTGCACTACGTGTTCGACACGCCGCACGACCGGCTCGTGTGGGACGTGGGGCACCAGGCCTATCCGCACAAAATCCTCACCGGCCGGCGCGACCGCATCCGCACCATCCGCCAGGGCGGCGGACTGTCCGGGTTCACCAAGCGGGCCGAGAGCGAATACGACCCGTTCGGCGCCGCGCATGCGTCCACCTCGATTTCGGCAGGCCTCGGCATGGCGGTCGCCCGCGATCTCGCGGGCAAGCCGCACAACGTCATCTGCGTCATCGGCGACGGCGCCATGTCGGCCGGCATGGCCTACGAGGCGATGAACAACGCGGGCGCGATGAATTCGCGCCTCATCGTCATTCTCAACGACAACGACATGTCGATCGCGCCCCCGGTCGGAGCGATGTCGGCCTATCTCGCGCGGTTGACCTCGGGCGGGACCTACCGGTCGCTGCGCAAGCTCGGCAAGCAGTTCGCCCGCTACCTGCCGGGACCGCTCTACGAGAAGGCGCAGCGCGCCGAGGAATTCGCCCGCGGCTTCCTGACCGGCGGCACCTTGTTCGAGGAACTCGGCTTCTACTACATCGGCCCGATCGACGGCCACAATCTCGACCACCTGCTGCCGGTGCTCAAGAACGTGCGCGACGCGCAGAACGGGCCGATCCTGGTTCACGTCGCGACGCAGAAGGGCAAAGGCTATCCCCCGGCCGAGGGCTCCGCCGACAAGTATCACGGCGTGGTGCCGTTCGATGTCGTCACCGGCAAGCAGGCCAAGGGCAAAAGCAACGCCCCGTCATACACCAAGGTCTTCGCGGAAAGTCTGGTGAAGGAAGCGAGGAAGGACGAGCGCATCGTCGCCATCAATGCGGCGATGCCGGCCGGCACCGGCCTCGATATTTTCGAGAAGGAGTTTCCCCACCGCACCTTCGACGTGGGAATCGCCGAGCAGCACGCGGTCACCTTCGCGGCCGGTCTGGCGACGGAAGGATACAAGCCGTTCGCGACGATCTACTCCACGTTCCTGCAGCGCGCGTACGACCAGGTCGTGCACGACGTGGCGATCCAGCGCCTCCCGGTGCGCTTCGCCATGGACCGCGCCGGGCTGGTGGGCGCGGACGGACCGACCCATGCCGGCTCGTTCGACATCGCCTATCTCGGCTGCCTGCCGGGATTCGTCGTGATGGCGGCGGCCGACGAGGCCGAGCTCGTGCACATGGTGGCGACCGCGGCGGCGCATGACGAGGGGCCGATCGCGTTCCGCTATCCGCGCGGCGAGGGCGTCGGCGTCGACATGCCCGAAGTCGGCATCCCGCTCGAGATCGGCAAAGGCCGCATCATGCGCGAGGGCAGCAAGGTGGCGCTGCTCTCCCTCGGCACGCGGCTTGCCGAATGCCTGAAGGCGGCCGAGTCGCTCGGCGCCATCGGCCTGTCGACGACCGTCGCCGACGCGCGCTTCGCCAAGCCGCTCGACGAGGATCTGATCCTTCGCCTCGCCAGGGAGCACGAGGTTCTGGTCACGGTCGAGGAAGGCGCGCGCGGGGGCTTCGGCGGCTACGTTCTCGCCCTGCTGGCCGAGCGGAACCTGCTCGACCAGGGGCTCAAGATCCGCACCATGACGCTGCCCGACGTGTTCATCGACCACGACAAGCCCGACAAGATGTACGCGCAAGCCGGGCTCAATGCGGACGGGATCGTCGCGAAGGTCGTCTCCGCGCTCGGCCTCGAGCAGGCCCCGAGCATCGGCAAGCTTGCGCGCGGCGCCTAGGCGAGAGACGAGAGAATCAAACAATGCGCGTCATTCTCGCTCAACCTCGCGGATTTTGCGCCGGCGTCGTGCGCGCGATCGAGATCGTCGAACGCGCGATCGAGAAGAACGGGCCGCCGGTCTACGTGCGCCACGAGATCGTCCACAACAAGTACGTGGTCGAGACCCTGCAGGCCAAGGGCGCGCGCTTCGTCGAGAGCCTCAAGGACGTTCCGCCGGGCGCGGTCACCGTTTTCAGCGCCCATGGGGTCTCCAAGGCGGTGGAGGAAGAGGCGGCGCGGCGGCAGCTTCCGGTGCTCGACGCGACCTGCCCGCTGGTCACCAAGGTGCACAACCAGGGCAAGCGTTACGTGGCGCAGGGCCGCACCCTGATCCTGATCGGCCACGCCGGGCATCCGGAAGTCGAGGGAACCATGGGGCAGATTTCCGCTCCGGTGTTCCTGGTGCAGAACGAAGCCGACGTGGACAAGCTCGACCTTCCCGCGGACGCGTCCGTCGCCTACGTGACGCAAACGACCCTGAGCGTCGACGATACGCGCTCGATCATCGCGGCGCTCGAGCGCCGCTTTCCCGATCTGGTCGGTCCCGACACCCGCGACATCTGCTACGCCACGCAAAACCGCCAGGCGGCGGTGCGCGAGCTGAGCGACCATGTCGACGTGCTCCTGGTGGTCGGCGCCAAGAACAGCTCGAACTCCAACCGGCTGCGCGAGATCGGCGAGGAGGCCGGCATTCCGAGCTTCCTGATCGCCAACGGCGACGAGCTCCCGGCCGAAAGCGTGCGCGGCGCGAAGACGATCGGAATCACCGCCGGTGCCTCGGCACCGGACATTCTGGTCGAGGACGTGATCGAGGCGCTGCGGCGTCTTGGCCCGGTCGAGGTCTCGACAATGCCGGGCCGCGAGGAGAAAATTCAGTTCCGATTGCCAGCCGAGCTCGTTTGAACGGCAGCTGCCGTCTTCCCCAAAACGATCGCAAAGGAGAAGCGCGTTGGGAATTCCGTTACGCCAGAAAATCGCGGTCGGCGCCTACGTGATGCGGCAGTCGCTCGCCGGCCGCAAGCGCTATCCGTTGGTGCTGATGCTCGAGCCGCTGTTCCGCTGCAACCTCGCCTGCGCGGGCTGCGGGAAGATCGACTATCCGGACAAGATCCTCAACCAGCGCCTGTCGGTCGATGAATGCCTGGAGGCGGTCGATTCGTGCGGCGCCCCGGTCGTTTCGATCGCCGGCGGCGAGCCGCTCCTGCACAAGGAATTGCCCGAAGTCGTGCGCGGGATCCTTGCCCGGCGCAAGTTCGTCTACCTGTGCACCAATGCGCTGCTGATGGAGAAGAAGCTCGACCAGTATTCGCCGAGCCCGTACTTCGTCTGGTCGGTCCATCTCGACGGCGACCGGGAGGACCACGACCGCTCGGTGTGCCAGGAAGGCGTGTTCGATCGCGCCGTCGCCGCCATTCGCGCCGCCAAGGCGCGCGGCTTCCGCGTCAACATCAATTGCACGCTGTTCAACACGGCGGACCCGCAACGGGTCGCCGCTTTCTTCGACCATGCGCGCGAGATCGGGGTCGATGCCATCACCGTCTCCCCCGGCTACGCCTACGAGCGCGCGCCGGACCAGGAGCATTTCCTCACCCGCGAGCGGACCAAGCGGCTGTTCCGCGACATCTTCCGTCGCGGGCGCAACGGCCGCGCCTGGTCGTTCAGCCAGTCGAGCCTGTTCCTCGATTTCCTCGCCGGCAATCAGGAATACCACTGCACGCCGTGGGGCAACCCGACGCGCACCGTGTTCGGCTGGCAACGCCCCTGCTATCTGTTGGGCGAAGGCTACGCCCGCACGTTCCGCGAGCTGATGGAAGACACCAACTGGGACGCCTACGGGACCGGCAATTACGAAAAGTGCGCCAACTGCATGGTGCACAGCGGCTACGAGGCGACGGCCGTGAAGGACGCGGTCGCCCACCCGCTCAAGGCGCTGGCGGTGAGCCTGCGCGGCCTGCGCACCGACGGCCCGATGGCGCCGGAGATCCCGCTCGACCGGCAGCGGCCGGCCGAATACGTGTTCTCACGCCACGTCGAGCGCAAGCTCGCCGAAATAGGGGAAGCTGAGGCCCGCGCCAAGCAGCCCTCGGCCGCGGCGTAGGGCGTCCCGGGCAATGCGGGCATCGAGCGCCGTGCGCACCAGCGCCGGCAGCTGCCCGGGCTGACGTACCACGGAGCGGAACACCGCGCCGACGTCGGGCGTGCCGTCGGGGCGCAATCCCACCAGCGCGGCTGGCGGAAGGCTGCGGTGCGCCGCATCGATCACCGCGCGGCAGGCGGCGAACGGAAGCCCGTGCGCGGCGGCGATGCGGGCCGCAATGTGCGATTCCATGTCGACCGCGACCGCCCCCGTGCGCGTGTGCAGGCGGCGCTTTTCCATCGCATCGGCAACCGGGGCATCGACCCCGAGGATGTCCGCATGGACGGCGCCGGGCAGGGCCGCAAGCAGGCTGCGCGCCCATTCATGATCGGCCGGGAAACGTCCCTGCTCGCTCTTGACGCCGGCGCCGACCACCCAATCCCCGGCTTCGAGATCGGGCGCGAGCCCGCCCGCGATGCCGAAGCTGATGACGCCGCAAGCGCCGTTGCGGATCGCCGCCTCGAGCGAGCCGACAAGTTGCGAGGCCTGTTTGCAGATCACCGATACGCCGGGGCCGAGGGCAATGCGCGCCTCCAAGGCCAGGCAGGTGATTGCGATAATCGGCCCGTTACTCGTCATGTAACGCGCATTCCAGTGGCCGTCCCCTATACCCCGAAGGCAACATTTTTCTTGGTTATTGGTTCGATTGTTCCATAATTACCGCAGGCAGGCCGTTGTTCAAATTCTTTTTTGCCGACCCCATGCAAAAATGGTTGACGGGGTCGGATGAACATTCCTTCATCTTGGCTGGCCGGCTGGGTCGAAACTCGCCGGCGCACGCTTGGTAGCGGCCGGCCTACATGCCGTAGGCGACCGCGCGCATGTTTCCCTTTTTGAGATTGCGGTACCGGGCCAGCGCCCAAAGCGGAAAGAATTTCCGATAGCCGTGGTAGCGCAGGTAGAAGACGCGCGGAAAGCCCGTCGCGGTGAAGCGCTCCTCGGCCCAGGAACCATCGCTCCCCTGGCTTGCGCACAGATACGCGACGCCGCGGTCGACCGCCGCATGGCCGACGTCGCCGGCCGCCATCAGCCCCAGCAGCGCCCAGGCGGTCTGCGAGGCGGTGCTGGGCGCGCGCTCGTATCCCCGATAACCGAGCTTGTAGCTCGTTCCGTCCTCGCCCCAGCCGCCGTCCGGGTTCTGGATCGCAACGAGCCAATCGGCGGCACGCCGCACCTCCGCTGACGTTCGCTCGATTCCGACCGCGTTGAGCGCGCACAGGACCGACCAGGTCCCGTAGATGTAGTTCATGCCCCAGCGGCCGTACCAGCTGCCCTCTTGTTCCTGCGTACGCCGCAGATAGTCGATGGCGTCGCGCATCGCGGGACTTGTTTCCGGCGTCTCGCCAAGCTGGGCCAGCATGGAGATACAGCGAGCGGTCAAATCGGCGGTCGGCGGATCGAGCAATGCGCCGTGATCGGCGAATGGAATATTGTTCAGGTAGTCGTAATCGTTGTCCGCGTCGAACGCTGCCCAGCCCCCGCCGCGCGATTGCAGACCGACGATCCATTCTCTCGCGCGCGCGATCGCTTGCTCGTAGTCGGAGGCCTTGGCTGAAGTTCTTGCAACGCGCTCCATCGCCATGACCACGACCGCCGTGTCGTCGAGATCGGGGTAATGCGGATTGGCGTATTGGAACGCCCAGCCGCCCGGGCGCACGTGCGGCCGGGCCGCCGCCCAGTCGCCCGCCACATCGAGAACCTGCAACGGTTCGAGCCAGGCGAGACCTTTGACCGCGCACTCGGTGGACTGCGGATCGCCCACCTCCAGCAGCGCGTGGCACGTCAGCGCCGTGTCCCAGACCGGCGACACGCAGGGCTGGCAATAGGCCTCGTCGTCCTTGAGCACGAGGAGTTTTTCGATCGAGGCGCGTGCCGCAACGAGGTCGGGATGGTCCTTGGCGTAGCCGAGCACGTCGAACATCATCACCGAGTTGGCCATGGCCGGGAAGATCGCGCCGAGCCCATCCCCGCCGTTGAGCCGTTCGGTCACGAACGCGACCGCGCGCTCGATCGCGCGCTTGCGCAGCGCCTTGGGAAACAGCGGCGTCGCCGCGCGCAGAACGGCGTCGACCGCGCGGAAGAACGCGAACCATGTCCACTTCTGGTGCGGCGCCTTCTTGGGCGGCCCCAACGTCGCGGGCGGCGCGCGGAACAACTCGTCGATGCGCACGCCGCGCGGATTCTTGGCGGACGGCTTGAGCGCCTGGAGCACCAGCAGGGGCACGATCACGGTGCGGCCCCAGTATGAGATCTTGGTCAGATGAAACGGGAACCACCGGGGCAGCAGCATGATCTCGACCGGCATCACCGGCACGCAGCGCCACGAAACCACGCGGTAGAGCGCGAGCAGACTCCTGGTGAAGACGTTGCTCGCCGCCGCGCCGCCGCGCGCCAGGATGGCTTCGCGCGCGCGGCGCATGTGCGGGGCGTCCGGCGCGTGGCCGATCATCTTGAGGGCGAAGTAGGCCTTTACGCTGGCGCTCATGTCGAAGTCGCCGTCGTGAAAGAGCGGCCAGCCCCCGTGCGCGCCCTGGATGCGCGTGAGATAGGCGGCGATCTTGCGCTCGACGTCCGGATCGGCGGCCTCGCCGCGGTAGTGCTTCAGCAGCACGTACTCGGCCGGGATGGTCGCGTCGGCCTCCAGCTCGAACACCCAGTGGCCATCGGGCTTCTGCAGGTCGATGAGCGAGCGCGTGGCGGCCTCGATATGCGCGTCGAGCTTGCCGTCCGGCGGCGCCGTCGCGGCCTGCCGCTCGTCGATCGCGAATGCATCCTTCATCGTCACGTCGTTCCGATCATGTGCGTTGGTGGATCAGGTCCGCGGCGCGATTGCCCGACTGGATCGCGCCTTCGATGGTTGCCGGCAGCCCGGTGGTGGTCCAGTCGCCGGCAAGAACCAGATTGCCGAACCGCGTCGCCGCGCCGGGCCGCAGGCGTTCCTGGCCGGGCAGTGCCGCAAAGGTCGCCCGGCGCTCCTTGATAACCTGCCATCGCGGCATTCCAACCGCAACGCCGAGGACCTTCGCCACCTCCTGCCAGATGTCCTCGGCGAGCTTGTCGCGCGCAACGTCGAGCAGGCGATCGGCGCCGCTGATCGTCACCGACACCCGGTCGCGGAAGACGAAGATCCATTCCACCGTGCCGTTCACGACCCCGATCATCGCGGGCGTCCCCGGCGGCGCATGCATGGCGAAATGCGCGTTGACGATGGCGCGGAATTCGGACGGCGTTTCCAACCCCGGCACCAGCGCGGCGGCGACCCATGGCGGCACCGCCAGCACGACGCCGTCAGCGCGCGCAAGTGCGACCGTGCGATCGCCGAAGTCGAGGCCGGCAACGCGCGTTCCTTCCAGCACGAACGAGCGCAGCCGGTCGCCGTACCGGATCGCGCCGCGCCGCGCCTCCACGTAGCGCAGCGCCGGATCGATGAAGGCGCTGCTCAGCCCATCGCCGGCGACGAGCGGACGGCAGGCGCTGCCGCCCTTGGCCAGCGTCCGGCGCAGCACCGCGCCGGCAAGGCGCGCCGAGGCCTCCTGCGGGTCGGTATTGAGCGCGGCGAGGAGCAGCGGCCGCCACAGCCGCCAGAACAGCGCCGTGCGGCAGTCGACCGCCTGCGGGATCGCGCGGCCCGCGCGCGCCCACAGCAACGGCGCAACGGCGAGATAGTCGACGGCCCGGGTGCCGGGGACGCGGCGCTTGGCATCGAAAATCCACCACGGCACCGGTCCGGGATTGGGCCGCAGCGTCCAGCGCTCGCCCGATGCCAGATCGACGAAGGCGAATTCCGCTACCTGCGGCCCGGTCAGCCGGTCCTGCGCCCCGATCAGGCGCACATAGTCGAGCACCGCGCGGTTGCCGGACAGGACGAGATGGTTGCCATTGTCGATGGTCATCCCGAGCGCCGCGTCCTCGTAGGAGCGGCACCGTCCGCCGGCTTGATTGGACGCTTCATGCAGCTCGACGCGGCGGCCCGCGGCGGCGAGCCGCACCGCAGCGGCGAGGCCGGCGACCCCCGCGCCGACGACGTGGACTTGGCCGTTCGCCATCAGACGATGCCGTAGCGCGCGAGAATCCACAGGAGCCGCAAACGGCCGATGCTCACCCGCTCGCGCGGCGGCGCCCACCCGCGGGCGATCAGCTTGCGCAGGTAGACCTGGTAGGCCGCCCACATCAGCCTGGGCGTGCGCACCTCGCGGGGCGGGCAGCGCCGCATCACCGCATCGGCCGCGTGGAAATGATGCCTGGCGCGCTCGATCACCGGCGCCACGGCGGCGCCCAGCGCCGGGCTCGCCAGCACGGCTGCCGGCTCGGTTTCGTCGATGCCGGCGGCGAGCAGCGCTTCGCGCGGCAAGTAGAGACGCCCCATGGCCGCGTCCTCGTCGAGGTCGCGCGTAATGTTGGTGAGCTGCAGTGCGCGGCCGAGGTGATGCGCGAGATCGATGCCGTCCGCGCGCGCGAGCCCGAACACGCGCACGCACAGGCGGCCGACCGCGCTCGCCACGCAGTCGCAGTAGCGATCGAGCGTTGCCCAATCCGGCGCGCGGATGTCCGCCACCACGTCCATTTCCATGCCGTCGATGATGGCGAGGAAATCGTCGCGCTCGAGCGCGAAGCGGGCGACGGGTTTGGCGAGGGCTTGCAGGCGCGGCGGCGCGGCTCCGGCATAGAGCGCGTCCACGTCCGCGCGCCATTGCGCCAATTCCTTGAGCCGCGGCTCGCGCGGACCGGACGCGTCGGCAACATCGTCGACCGCGCGGCAGAAGCTGTAGATCTCGAACACGGCGGCGCGGCGGTCGGGCGGAAGGATCCGCATCGCCGCGTAGAACGAGCTGCCCGAGGCGCGTTGCGCGGCACTGCCTTCGACGGTGTGCGAAACGGCCGTCGTCATTGCGCGGCCCGGCGGGCGCCGGCGCGCTGGCGCGTTGCCCGCTGTCGCAGCGCCGTCACGATGGCCCCGGCGCCGATGCCGGCAGCCTCGACGGCGCTGTGATGCACCCGCTCGCTCAACGGATCTCGCCGCACCAGTCGGGTCACGAGGTTGAGCGCCAACTTGTGAATGACGGAAACTTCCAGGCCGAGTCGCAAGTCCTCGATCAGCATCCCGAATGGCGCCGCCTGGCGCAGCAGTTCCGACGTGCCGGCGGCAAGCTCGCGTACGCACGAGCGCAGCGCCGGCGATCCATGCTCGGCGCCAAGTTCCGCAGCGTTCATCCCGCAACGTTGCATCACGTCGAGCGGAATGTAGACGCGGTCGAGCGCGCGATAGTCTTTTCCGCAGTCCTGCAAATGATTGATGATCTGCAGAGCGGTGCAGAGCGCGTCGGAGGCCGGCCAGATGCCGCGGTCCTCGCCGTGCACGTCGAGCACGAAACGGCCCACCGGATTGGCCGAGTAGGTGCAGTAGCCGATCAGGTCGTCCCAGTCCCGATACCGCAGCTTGGTCACGTCCATGCGGAAGGCGGTGAGCAGATCCTGCGCATGGCGCGGCGAGAGGTTGCGCGCGGCGAGCGCGTGGCGCAGCGGCAGCGCGTCCGCCGCGTCCTCGCGCGTGCCCAGCAGGGTCTCCTCGAGGCGGTCGAGACGCGCAAGCTTGTCGTGCGCGGCCAGCGAGGGATGGTCCGCCACGTCGTCGGCGGCCCGGGCGAAGCGATAGAACGCCAGGATGGTTGCTCGGTGGCGCGGCGCAATGAGCAGCGAGGCGACCGGAAAGTTCTCGCCGCGGTGCGTCTTGGTGGGCTTGACGTCGGTGGTGGTCATCGCGGTTCCGAGACGCCGGCCTGCACCCGGCCCTTCCACACGCCGCCCCGACCTCGCGCGTATTGATAGGCGGATTCCAGCGTGAATGCCACGTAGGCGGCGCCGATCGCCGGCAATGCGAGGCCCCACAGCGGCGCGCGGCGAAAGAAACGCAGCATCGGCTGAAATGCCGCGGCCATGGCAAGCCAGGCGGCGGCGCCGAGAACTTGCGCATGGCCGGTCGCAAACAGCGTGAGGACGGGAGGCGCGCCGTAGACGACGAGCAGGCCGGCCACGGTGCCGGCGAGCAGCAGCGGCGAGTAGCCGAGCTGATCGTAGGCCGAGCGCGAGACCATGCGGCGGATGTCGTCGAACCGGGGATAGCGCCGGCGGCTGCGCACCATCCTGGTCAGGCCGAGCCAGATCGGCCCCACCGGCTTCAATGCGCGCGCCAACGCGCAATCGTCGATCAGCGCGCCGCGGATCGCCTCGATGCCGCCGGCGCGCTGCAGGGCGTCGCGGCGCACCAGCATGCAGCCGCCGGCGGCCGCGGCGAGCTTACGCGCGGGATCGTTCACCCACGCGAACGGATAGAGCATCTGAAAGAAGAACACGAAGGCGGGAACCAGCGCTTTCTCCGCCAGGCTCTCGCAATTCAGCTCGACCATCAGCGACATCAGGGCGAGGTCGCGCGCCAGCGCGTGGCGCACGATGCGCGCGAGCGCGTCCGGCTGATAGGCGATGTCGGCGTCGGTGAGCAGCAAATATGCGGGCTCGGCCGTGCCGGCCCGTTCGATTCCCCGCCGCACCGCCCACAGCTTGCCGGTCCAGCCGGGCGGAACCGCCTGCCCTCGCACCACCGTCAGTTCGTGCCTAGCCGCCGGCCGCTCCGCCAACGAGCGTGCCACCTCGGCCGTTGCGTCTTCGCTCTGGTCGTCCACCAGCACGATGCTGAAGCGCCCCGCATAGTCCTGGGCGAGAAGCGACGTCAGCGTATCGGGCAGGACCTCCGCCTCGTTGCGCGCCGGGACGACCGCTGCGACCGAAGGCCACGCGGCCGGCTGCGGGGCGCGATCCCGATCCTCCCAAGCATCGGCCCGCCAGAATCCGCCGCGGGCGATGATCAGATAAACCCAGGCGCCGAGCGACACGGCCCCGATGACAACGGCGGCCGTCATCTCTCGCCCGCCGGACGGTTGCGAAAGCATGGCTTGATGAGGCGCATCGGCGGGAGACGCGATCACGCGGTTGCGCGGGCGCGCACCGCGTTGTCGACCAGGGTCTTGCCCAAGGTCCATATGGCGCCGGGCACCCGGTGCGCGTCGGCAATGACCGCCTCGAACGCGCGCTCGATCCAGTCGCAATCGGCGTCGGTGATGACGAGCGGCGGCAACAGCTTGATCGTATGGTTGCCGTGGCCGGCAACCTGCGTGAGGACCTTGTGCTCATTGAACAGGGGGATGACGATCAACTGGCAAAACAGCCCGGCGCTGGCGGCCTCCAGCACGTTCCACGACATTTTCAGCTTGAGCGAGCGCGGCGCGCCGAACTCGACGCCGATCATCAGGCCCTTGCCGCGCGCCTCGCTGACAAGCTCGTGGCGCTGCGCCATGCCCTCGAAGCTGCGCAGCAGGCGCGCGCCGAGCCGGGTCGCGTTCTCCATCAATCGCTCGGTTTCGATCACGTCGAGGGCCGCCAGCCCCGCCGCCATGGCGAGGTCGTTCTTGGCGAACGTCGACCCGTGCACGACGGCGCGATCCATCCGGTCGAACACCTTGTCGAAGATCGACTTGCGCGTCAGCGCGGCGCCGACCGGCACGTGCCCGCCCGAGAGCGACTTCGCGATCAGCACGATGTCGGGCTCGATCCCCCAGTGCTCGATGGCAAGAAATCGGCCGGTGCGCCCGAGTCCGGTCTGGATCTCGTCGGCAATGAACAGGGTGCCGTGCTTTCGGCACAGCTCGAGCGCGCTGCGCAGGTAGCCGTCGTCCGGCAGGACGACGCCTTTGCCCTGGATCGGCTCGACGATGAAGGCGGCGATCCGCCGCGCGGCCAAGGCGCGTTCGAGCGCGGCGAGGTCGTTGAACGGAACTTCGACGCACTCGGGCAGCAAGGGACCAAAGCCGGAACGAAAGATCTCGTCGCCGTTGAGCGAGAGCGAACCGTAGGTCAGTCCGTGAAAGGCGTGCCCGCAATAGACGATGCCGGCGCGGCCCGTGGCGGCGCGCGCGAATTTCAGCGCCGCCTCGACCGACTCGGTTCCCGAATTGGCGAAGAACACCTTGTCGAGGTAGGGCACGTAGCGCAGCAGCCGCTCGGCCAGCACGCCGGCCAGCGCCGACACGTCCATCTGCACGAGGTTGGGGAACTCGCTGTCGAGAGTCTGCTTGAGCGCGTCGCGCACGGCCGGATGATTGCGGCCGAGCGCGAACACGCCCCATCCGCTCAGCAGGTCGAGGTATCGCTCCCCATTTCGGTCATAGAGATACTGGCCCGCGCCGCGCCGAAAACCCTTGTCGAAGCCGATCGTCCTGAGCACCCGGACCATCTGCTCGTTGAGATGGCGGGTATGCAGGCTGTAGCGTTCGGCCTCCCGCTCGGCGAACAGGTCCGCGATATCAAGGCTCATCCACAACTCCAGGGACACGACATTCGACCACCCCGCCTGCCGCAGGCATTGTAGGCCGCATCGCGGTTCCAGTCATATCGGCCGGGAACCGGCCGGAGCTCCTTGCCCGGGCCGCGGCGCGAACGCGACGCGTTGTCGCGCGGCGCCCGCGCCGGCCCCTGACATGATTTCGCTGAAAAGCCCTGCGATGGGAAGGGAATCAGGGCCGTTTTTGCCGGTTGCGGTGCCGATCCGGGAATCCTAAGTTCCGGCCCGATCGGCTCCGGTCGGCAACTCAAGGAGACCTATGTGATGTGGCGTAACGCGAGCTTGATTCTTGCCCTTGTCCTCGGCTCGTCCACGACGGCCATGGCCCAATTCGAGGGGTCGCCCCAGGAGCAGGCGGCCTGCCGTCCCGACGTCGGCAAGCTGTGCCGCGGCGTTCAAGGGGGTTCGCCCGCCATCCTCGACTGCCTGGTCGGTCATCACACCAAGCTGAGCGCGCGCTGTCGCGCGGTGCTCGAAACCCACGGCAAGATACCGGCCCGGTAAACCGCCTCGGTCATAACCATCGGGAGCCAACACCCGTGAACCTTCGCTGCGTGCTGCCCATTCTGATGGTCCTCGCCAGCCAGGCGATTGCCGCCGGCCAGCCCACCG
>DASPZC010000239.1:0-8214 GCA_035636455.1 Xanthobacteraceae bacterium | reverse complement strand
CTGCAGCGCACCACTTCGTGCTGCGCTGCGCCCGGGACACGCACCCAAAGGCTCAAGATGATCACGCTCGACTCCCCGGCCCGCACCGCGCTCGTTCTCGTCGACCTGCAGAACGATTTCCTGCATCCCGACGGTGCCTATGGCCGCGCGGGGCAAAGCGCGCCGGCGATCGCGGCGCTGCCGGGCCGGCTCAAGCCGGTGGCCGATGCCATGCGGACGGCGGGCGGCTGGATCGTCTCGACCCATTTCACCCTGGTGCCCGGGCGCAACGGCGAGCCGTTCATCCTGCCGCATCTCAAGAAGCTGCGGCCGTTCCTCGGCAAAGGCGATTTCGCGCCCGGCAACTTCGGCCACGACTTGGTCGACGCCCTCAAGCCCGCCGATCTCATGATCGAGAAGGTCGCGTATTCCGCGTTCTACATGAGCCGCATGGAGTTCGTGCTGCGCCGCGCCGGCATCGACACGCTCGTGTTCGCCGGCATCGTCACCAACGGCGGCGTCGCCTCGACGGTGCGCGACGCGCACGTGCGCGATTTCCGCGTCATCGTACTCGCCGACGGCTGCGCCGCGTTCAGCGAGGCGGTGCACGACGCGACCATCGCCTCGCTCGCCAGCGTGGTCGAGATCGGCGATTGCGCGAGCATCATCGCGGCGCTGGCGCCACGATGAGCGTCCGACCCGCGGCCGGCGTTTCTTTCCCGGCCACGGTGCCGGTCGTCATCGTCGGCGCCGGCGCGGCCGGCCTCACCGCGGCGCTGGCGGCGCGCGAGGCTGGCGCCGACGTGCTGATCGTCGAACGCGACGCGCTGCCGGCGGGCTCGACCGCGCTCTCGTCCGGCCTGATCCCGGCGGCCGGCACGCGCTGGCAGGCGGCGAAAGGCGTCGCCGACAGCCCGGCGCAGTTCGCCGCCGACATCATGAGAAAGAACAGGCATCGCGCCGATCCGGCGGTCGTCGCCGCGGTCGCGGCGAATGCCGCGCCGACGCTCGAATGGCTCGCCGACCGGCACGGCGTGCCGTTCGATCTCGTCGAAGGCTTCCTCTATTCGGGGCACGCGAGCTTGCGCATGCACGGCACGCCGAGCCGCAGCGGCCGCGAGCTGCTCGATCATCTGTTCAACGCAGCCACTGCGCGCGGCGTCGAGATCATGACCAACGCGCGGGCCGACACGCTCTATGCCGACGGCGCGGGCCGCGTGACCGGCGTCGAGATCGCGCGGCCCGACGGCAGCCGCGAGACGATCGGCTGCGCCGCCCTGGTGCTGGCCTGCAACGGCTACGGCGGCAACCGCGCGCTGGTCGCCCGGCATATTCCCGAGATGGCCGATGCGCTCTATTTCGGCCATCCCGGCAACCAGGGCGACGCGCTCGCGTGGGGCGAGGCGCTCGGCGCGGCGTGGCGGATCTCGGCGCCTATCAGGGGCACGGCTCGGTCGCGCACCCGCACGGCATCCTCGTCACCTGGGCGCTGATGATGGAGGGCGGGTTCCAGGTCAACGCCGCGGCCCGCCGCTTCTCCAACGAGCATGCCGGCTATTCCGAGCAGGCGGTCGAGGTGCTGCGTCAGCCGGGCCGGATTGCCTATTTGATCTATGACGAGCGGCTGCACCGGCTGGCGATCGATTTCGAGGATTATCGCGCCGCCGTGAAGATCGGCGCGGTGCGCCGCGCGCCGTCGATCCGTGAGCTTGCGGCCTCGTTCAATCTGCCGCCGGGCGCGCTCGCCGCCACCCTCGATGAAACCCGCGCCTATGCCGAGGGGCACGGCGCCGATCCGTTCGGCCGCGGTTTCGCCGGCAAGCCGCCGCTCGCCGCGCCGTTCTACGGCGTGCGCGTCACCGGCGCCCTGTTCCATACCCAGGGCGGGCTCGAGGTCGACGAGCAGGCGCGCGTGCTGCGTGCCGACCGCTCACCCTTTCCCAACCTCTTCGCCGCCGGCGGTGCCGCGCGCGGTGTGTCAGGCCCAACGGTCGACGGCTATCTGTCGGGCAACGGCCTGCTCACCGCGGTAGCGCTCGGCCGCATCGCCGGAGCGGGGGCGAGCGGATTGAGATAGCTTTGTGTTATCCTTCAATCAAAGCATCCCACCACGATCCTCGACAGGGACGCCAAGGCCGACCATGACCGAACTCGCCGAGCGCATCGCGCGCGAATACGGCACGCCCGCCGTGGCGATCGACCTCGACCGGGTCGAGCGCAACATCAAGCGGCTGCAGGCGGCGTGCGACGCCGCAGGGGTCGCCAACCGGCCGCACATCAAGACGCACAAGAGCCCGGTGATCGCGAAGCTGCAGCACGACGCCGGCGCCAAGGGCATCACCTGCCAGAAGCTGGGCGAAGCCGAGGTGATGGCCGACGCGGGCTTCGAGGAGATCCTGATCAGCTACAACATCCTGGGCGAGGAGAAGGTCGGGCGGCTCGCGGCCCTGATGGGCAGGACCGACATGATCGTGTGCGTCGACAACCCGGTCAGCATCGCCGCGGCGGCGGACGCGGCGGCACGGGCGGAGCGGCCGCTGCGGGTGCTGGTCGAGTGCGACACCGGCCGCAAGCGCGCGGGCGTCGAGACGCCGGGCGACGCGATCGCGCTGGCGCGCGCGATCGGCGAGCGCAACGGGCTCGAGTTCGCCGGCTTCCTGCTCTATCCGCCGGAGACCGCGATCCGGGAGACGCAGGTCTTTCTCGACCAGGCGCTCGCCGGCGTGCGCGAGAGCGGCCTCGCGGCGAACATCGTCTCCTCGGGCGGGACGCCGAACATCGTCAACCTCGGCAAGATCGCCGGCGCCACCGAGCACCGCGCCGGCACCTACGTGTTCAACGACCGCATGATGATGGCGTGCGGGGCGGCGAGCCTCGACGACTGCGCGCTCAACGTGGTGGCGACGGTGGTGAGCCGCGCCGGCCCCGACCGTGGCATCGTCGACGCCGGCTCGAAGACGCTCACCAGCGACACCGGCGGCCTCGACGGCCACGGCCTCATCCTCGAGCATCCGCAGGCGCGCATCGCCAAGTTCGCCGAGGAGCACGGCTTCCTCGATCTGTCCGCCTGCAAGGAGCGGCCCAAGGTCGGCGACGTGGTGCGGATCATCCCCAATCACGTGTGCGTGGTGGTCAACATGGTCGACCGCCTGATCGCGACGCGCGGGGGCGAGATCGTCGGGGAGGTCCCGGTCGCGGCACGGGGACGGATCAGCTAGGCGCTGCGGAGTTTGGCCCCGTGGGGATGAAACAAACTCTCGACGTCATCAACAGGATGGAGGCGGACGGCATCATTGGCCGATATGCGATTGCCGGTGCCGTTGCTGCCTACAACTACATCGAACCCGCCGTCACCAGCGATCTCGATATCCTGGTCTCGTTCGTTGAGCATGCAAACACCGGAAAAACGGTCCTGATCTCGCTCGATCCGATCTACTCCTATCTGAAGTCGAAGGGTTACGACGAACATCGAAAAGAAGGAATTGTGATCGAAGGCTGGCCCGTGCAATTTCTGCCGATGGCAACTCCCCTCGACATGGAGGCGCTCGCGCAAGCCGAGGACATCGAGGTTGAGGTCAGCAAGGCGGAGGGGCCGGTCAGAACTCGGATATTGCGCCCCGAGCACATCATCGCAAACGCGTTGCAAGTCGGCCGACCGCAGGACTTCATCCGCATCGCGCAATTTCTTCAGGAGAACGCGGTCGACTTGGTGGCTCTCCGTGCGTTGCTCAATCGGCATGCTTTGATCCAGACGTGGCAATCGTTTTGCAGACGGACTGGAATCAGCGATCCATGTGGTCTAAATACATGACCATGAAGGATAAGCCGCAAGAGGGTTTCCCGGATATTTCCGACATCCTTGCGCGCAAGGCGGAAGGGCGGCGCGAGATCGCGCGCCGCTCGTTCGGCGAGAAGATTGCCATGATGGAGGCGTTGCGTGAGCGCCTGGAGCCGTTCAAGCGGGCCCGCGAAGCCCGCCGCGCGGCGCGCGAGAAGGGATGACGTGCCCCGGGCGCAGCGCAGCACGGAGCGAAGCGAAGTGGTGCGCTGCAGACCCGGGGTCCAGGGGCGCGACATGGAAGCTGGGTCCCGGATCAGCGGTGCACCGCTTCGCGCTGCACCGCATCCGGGACAAGCCCGCGTTACTCCGCGCCCGCCAGCAGCGGCGTGATCCGGCGCGCGGTGACGCGGCGGTTGCGCCGCTCCGGCCCGTCGCTGGGAATCTTCAGATACTGCTTGCCGTAGCCCTGGGTCGTGAGGTTCTCGGGCGGGACCTGGAAGCGCTCGCTCAGCACCAGTGCGACCGCTTCCGCCCGGCGGTCGGACAGCGACAGGTTGTCCACGTCGGAACCGACGGCGTCGGTGTGGCCCTCGATCAGGAAGACCTCCTGCGCATTGCGCGCGACCGCGCGGTTGATCGCCTGCGCGATCACGGCGAGGCGGCCGACCTGATCGGGCGTCACCTCCCACGAGCCGAACTCGAAATTGATCGTATCGATGTCGACCCGCGGCATGCGGTCGAGCAGCGGCCGGCTGTAGAGGACCTCGTCGAGCGAATAGCGGCGGTCGATATGCTCGACCGGCGGCGCGATCAGCGCCTCGTAGATGTCGGCCTCGCTCGCGCGCTCCGTCTCGACGATGTAGCGCTCGCGCGGGATGCGCAGCACCGGCGGCGGCAGATCGACGTAGTATTGGTCGACGCGCCGATAGTCGCGCACCGGATTGTCGATGACGACGACCTCGCGCCCGTCGGGATAACGGCGCGCGCGCCGCAGCAGGCGGCCGTCCGCGTCGACCACGGTGACGATGCGGATGCCGCCGGGCCGCTCGACGATGGTGACGGTGTCGCGGCCGCGCTGCTCGACGTGAACGTCGCGCGCGCCGAAGCCGAAGCGGTCGACCTCGTTGTGGCGGATGATGGTGCGCCCGTTCTCCTGGATGATGGTGCGGTCCGGCTCGCGGATGAAGACGCGGCCGCCTTCGTTCACCTCGCGGCGCTGCTCGCGCAAGTCCTGGATGCGGCGCGAGCGCCATTCCTCGGCGCGCTGGCGGCGCTCCATCAGTTCCTGATGATCGCGCGCCGCCTCGAGCAGGCCCGGCGCGGCGCCCGGCGGCGGCAGCGGTCGTTGCGCGCTCGGCGCCGGCGGCTGCGGCTGGCTCGGCGGTTGCTGCGCCGAAGGCGCCGGCTGACTCGGACGCTGCTGCGCGGCCGGCGGCTGCTGCGGCTTGCCGCCGCCCGCAGGCGGAGGCAATTGCTGCTGCGCCGCCGGCGGCTGGGGCGGATGCGCCGGCTGCTGGGCGGCGGGCGGCTGCTGGCCGGGCAGCTGCTTGGGTTGCGCAGCCGGGGGCTGCTTCGGCGGCTGTTGCGCCGTCGGCGCGGCGGGTTGCGGCGGACGTTGCTGCTGCGCCGCCGGCGGTGTCGGCGGCACGGGCTGCTGGGCCGCCGGCGGCTGCGGTGGCGTCGGCCGTTGCACCGCCGGCGGTTGCTGTTGCTTGGGCGGCTGCTCGGCCGGACGCTGCGGCTGCGGCTGAGACGGCGGCTGCTGCCCCTGCTGCTTCTGCGGCGGTTGGCCGGGCTGCTTTTGCGGCTGCTGTCCCTGCTGTTTCGGCGGCGGCTGCTGGCCGGCTTTCGGCGGCGGCTGCGTATCCTGCTGCTGCGCGAGGATCAAAGAACCATTCTCCGCCGCGCGCGCGGACGCGGGTTGGCACAGCGCAAACGCGGGAACGACCGCGCCTGCAAGAAGGAACTGCTTCGTCCGGGTCATTGGTTCGCCTTTCGTGAAGTCGTTCGGGCGCAGGGGAAACACAGCGCCCCGGCAGACACGTGTCTTTACCGTGACCAAATAATGACAAGCGCCGAGGAAGGCGTACGCCCTCCTCTCAGCATACCGCTACTGAAAGCACCGGTGCGCGGAGCGACTACGGACGGACTGATACCGCGTCAGTACCGCGCCTCGTAGCCCTTCATCCTGCTCATGTCGGGATAGAGCACGCCCACCGCGCCGCGCAGCGCGGAGCGCGGGTTGTACCAGACGGCGCCGTCGCGGGTGATCTCGACCTTCGGCATGTCGCCGCGCTGCACCGCCGGGTAGAAGGTGAACTTCTCGGTCGCCGGCTCGAACTTGACCAGCGCGCCGCCCATGCCGCCGTCGCTGATCCAGATATTGTCGTCGCGGTCAGGCCACACGTCGTAGGGCTCGGCGCGCGCCGCCGGGATCTTGTACTCGACCATCTTGCCGGTCGCCGGATCGAGCCGGCCGACGATCCCGTGGTTGAAGACGCCGTACCAGACGATGCCCTTGGAATCGACGCTCGGGCGCCGGATCAGGCAGAACGGATCCTTGAACGCGGTGAGCACGGGATATTCGGTGAACTCCTGCGTCCTCGGGTCGAACCTGGCGACACGGCACTGGGTGAACTGGGAGATCCAGATGTTGCCGGCCTTGTCCTTGTCGAGCCCGTAGGGGTACGAGCTCGGCGTCGGCGGCTCGTAGAGCGCGATCTTCTCGCTCTTGCGGTCCCACTTGAGCAGCTTGTTGCCGACGATCACCGTGAGCCAGACGTTCTGCTCGGCATCGACGATCGGGTCGTGGCCGCGGCCGTGCAGATAGCCGCGCGGGTCGATCGACATACGCTCCATCTTGCCCGACTCGGGATCGAGCCGGCCGAGCGAGAAGCCGACGGTCTCGCCCCACCACACGACGCCGTTGTTGTCGACCACGATGCCGTGCGGCGTCACCTGCCCGGGCAGCGGGAAGCGCTGGAATTTCGCGGTGCGCGGGTCGAGCTTGACGATCGCGTTGGGGACGCCGCGATCGGTCGACCACACGTTGCCCTCGTTGTCGAAGAACGGGTTCTGCCCGCGCGGCTTGGCGTTCGCCACGTCGGCCTTGGGCAGCTCGTATTCGACATACATGGCCTTGGCGAGCGCCGCCTCGTCGAGCGGCATGTCGGCGTCGGTCGCGAGCGCGCGCTTCGCCGCGGTCGGACCGAAATTCACCGCGAAATAATCGATCAGCAGCTCGCGGTCCTGGGGCGAGAGCTTGCCGGGCGGCACCTGCTTGTCCATCGGATTGTCGGTGCCGACCCGCTTGCTCATCATGTCGACCGCGGCCGCCCAGGCGGCGCGCTCCCACTGGCGCAGGGAAAAGAAGTTCACGCCGTGACAGCCCATGCAGGTGCGCTCGAGCACCTGGCGGCCGGGGCCGGACGGATAGAGCTTGTCGTAGTCCCTGACGAACTCGACGTCGTTCCCGACGATGGTGGCGGGGCCGAAATAGCCGACCACCGTGGACGGCCCGTTGACGTTGGTCTTCGGCGCCCGGTCGGCGTCCTTGAGGACGAAGTCGGCGCTCGCCGTCGCGCCCGCCTTGACGCTGATCTTCTGCGGCTCGGCGGAGAAACCGCGCCGCGCGACCGTCACCTCGTAGTCGCCCGGCATCACGTTGATCGCCTGATATTTGCCGCCGGCGGCGTAGACCATGAAGGTCACCGGCTTGTCGGCGCTCCTGAGATAGACTTGCGCCGCGGTGAACGGTTTCGCCGCCGTCACCGTTCCGGTCACCGCGCCGGTGCCCGGGATGGTGGATTCGAGGGCGAGAGCCGGGGCGCCGGCGAGGCAGCCGGAGACCATGCACGCAAGAGTGACGAGCCGGACGTCCGATCGACCAAACATCGCGTTTCCTCCGTGTCGGTTTCTTCCTCCCGGCGCCGTGCCCGGCGAGGCGAAGCCGTTTCGCACCCGGCCTATCGCCGCCGGTTGCAGTGTCTCATGCTAGCAGGTCGGGCCGGCGGGAGCACATCGCTCAGCGCGGGGACCGCCATGCTGTATTGTCATGGCGGTGGCGCGAGACGCGGGGCTTCGCTCCGCTCCTCGCCACGAGGCCTGCCGAAGTGTCGCCAACACCAAATCATGGAGGAAGCCCATGTCCACGTCGGGCGCAGCCGGCAAAGCGCCGCGCTTTCCGCAACTGACCATGGAGCAGCTCAACGACCAGCAGCGGCCGCTCGCCGAGCAGATCATGAAGATCTCCAGCGTCGGGATCGGCGGTCCCTACAACTTCATGCTGCGCAGTCCGGTGTTCGCCCGGCGCGTGTACGACCTGCTCGATTACCTGCGCTGGAACACGTCGGTGCCGCTCCGGCTCAACGAATTCGCCATCCTGATCCAGGGCCGGCTGTGGCGCTCGCAGGTCGAATGGTACGCGCATTTTCCCCTCGCCGTGAAAGCCGGCC
>DASPZC010000238.1:0-3276 GCA_035636455.1 Xanthobacteraceae bacterium | reverse complement strand
TCGATCGAGCCCTGCTCGACGATGACGGTGCCGTCCATATAGGCTTCGCCGAACTTGAGCTCGGGATCGAGCATGATGCCGAGCTGGGCGGCCCGCGTGGTGATGCGCAGTGCGAGCGGCTTGCCGCTGCCGTCGCCCAGGGTGAACGTGCGGCCCGTGGCCGTGGTCACGCGCAGCGAGCCGACCCGCACGATCGACGCAAGGGCAACCTTGAGCAAGCGGTCCAGCACGGCCGCCTCCGCGCACTCAACGATGCGACAACCGGGCCTGCGGGCCGCGGTTCCGGCTCGGCGCGACGCCACCCGCCGGTGCCGGCCTTGTGATCAGCGCCGGCCGGCATCGCCGGTGCGAATTACATCAAAATCCCGCCGTGCCGGCAATGCACCTGATACCGCTGCGGCCATGGGCGCCGGGCGGCTGCGGCGAATTTTGGCCCACAGCGCCGCGATAATGCGCTAGAGGTCGCTGCGGCGACGCGTGAATCGGGAGGGGTCTTGTGGTCGGACGAGGCTGGCAGTTGCTGATCGGGGCAGTCGCGGCGCTCGGGGTTTCCTCGGCGAGCGCCGAGAACCTCGATGCCGGCAAGCCGGCGCCGGTGCTGTTCGCCGCGACCTGCACGGCCTGCCACAACACGCCGCGCGGCCTTGCCAAGGGCTCGGGCGCCGGCTCGATCGCGAGCTTCCTGCGGCAGCATTACACCGCGAGCCCCGAATCCGCGAACGCGCTCGCCGCGTACCTCGTCGCCTCGGGCAGCGATCCGCGCGCCGGTCAGGCGTCCAAAGGCCGCGAGCCCGAGGGCGCGGCGGGCGCCAAGCGGCGGGCCGCGACCCCCGAACCGGCGGAGGCCGCGCCGGCCGGCAAGCGCCGTCCGCCGGCCGAGACGGACACCGAAAGCGGCAAGCAACGCAAGCAGTCGACGGCGCGGCGCCCCGAGACGCTCGATGAGCGCCTGCCGCAGGCGCACGGGCCGCGTGAGGCGCAGCCGGAGGAGCCGAAGCGCCAGGGCCGCAAGCGCCAGGACGCAAAGAGCCAGGAGCCCAAAGAGACGGCGGTGCCGGCCGCCGCGCATGCCGCGGAGCCCGAGGCCGCGCCGACCCCGCCGCCGAGCGTTGCGCCTGCCCCGGAGCCGGCGGCCGTCGCCCGCTCGCCGGCCGAGACGCCCGATCAGCCGGCCTTCTCGGTGCCCTCGCCCTGATCCGGCGCCGCGTCCGGCGGCGGCTGCTCGAAGAAACTTTCCGCCGCCGGCCCGGCCTCCGCCGCCTCCGCCTCCTCGCGCCGCACGGTCATGTCCTCGCCGCGCGCCTGGCGCTCGGCTTCGTCGGGGCTGCGCGCGACGTTGACGGTGATCTTCGAGCCGACCTCCGGATGCAGCGCCACCGGCACCGCATGCACCCCGATCGTCTTGATCGGCGCATTGAGCTCGACCTGGCCGCGGTCGACGACGAAGCCGGCCGCGACCAGGATCGCGGCGATGTCGCGGGTCGACACCGAGCCGTAGAGCTGGCCGCCTTCCGCCGCCTGGCGCACCACGATGAAGGTCTTGCCGTCGAGCTTGACCGCGACCTTCTCGGCCTCGCTGCGCAGCGTGAGGTTGCGCGCCTCGAGCTCGGTCTTCATCGACTCGAAGCGGGTGCGGTTCTCCTTGGTCGCGCGCAGCGCCTTGCCCTTGGGCAGGAGGAAGTTGCGCGCAAAGCCGTCCTTCACCCGCACCACGTCGCCCATCTGGCCGAGCTTGGCGACACGCTCGAGCAAAATCACTTCCATCGGGGTTCTCCTTTGCCTGCGATTGGGACTTGTTGTTTGAGCATGATCTTTTAGGTGCGGCCCGCGGGCGGCTGGCGCCAGCGCGCGACGCGCCCGCGGATGTCGAGCGCCGCATCGGCGAGGCCGACGATCGCCACCGCGAGCGCCGGCCAGACGAACAGGAAGACGGTGAGATAGGTGCCGCCGAGCATGAAGGCGCGGCCGTTGAGCGCGCGCGTCGTTGCGTGCAGCACGGCAAAGCCGAGCAGCCCGTAGGCGGTGAGCAGGCTCGCGGCGAGAATCCAGCCCAGCACGCCGAGCGTGCCGCCCGCGAAGGTGCCGGCGATGGCAACGGTGAGCAGCGCGGGGACGAACGTCGGAAACGTCATCGCCGCGAGGTCGGGCCACGGCCGCTTCAGGCGGCCGGACGCCCTGACGATGCGCGCGGCGAGCCAGAGGTTGAACAGGCTCAACACGGTGGTCGGGATGGCGGCGATGCGCGGGATCCACAGCGAAAGCCAGGCGATGAAGGCGCCGGCGTCGGCGGCTGACGTGTCGGCCGGACCGGGCACGCGGAACAGTCGTTCCAGCCCGCGCCGCAGGCCCGTCTGGATGCTCTCGGCGTCGAGGCCGAACTGGGCCATGAACGCGGCGACGACGAGCGCGGCGATCAGCGCCGCCCAGATGACGAGGCGGCCGACCGGATACCATTCGAGGTGCCCGGGCGATGCGTTCCCGCCGGGGCGGGCGAGCAGGGCGAGATAGGCGAGCCACCACGCCGGCAAGCCGACGCCGATGAGGAACATCACGAACAGGATGCCGCCGAAGGCGAGCCCGAGCCCGGCCGCCGCGACGCCCGCCGCGATCAGCCCGGAGACCTGGCTCCAGCCGAGCGCCGCGAGCATGAGCGGCAGCGGCGCCAGATAGAACAGCGGGATCGACAGCGCCGAGCCCGAGACGATCGAGGCGAACAGCAGGGCGGCTGCAAGGCCGGCGGCAATGCCGATGAGAACGATCTGGATCATCGCGAGCTGTCCCGCTCCTCACGAGCGGTTAGAGACGGGTCGCGCCCGCCCCAACCTCTTTGCTTATCCCTCCCCCGCTTGCGGGGGAGGGTAGGGTGGGGGGCCTTCGCGCAAACGTCCGATGTTTGCTGCACCGGCCCCACCCGGCTCCCCCGGATCAAGTCCGGGGTCGCCACCCTCCCCGCTGCGCGTCGCTGCGCGGGGAGGGATCAATCACCTGATCACGAACGGCAGCAGGCCGAGGTAGCGGGCGCGCTTGATCGCCTGCGACAGCTCGCGCTGCTTCTTCGCCGACACCGCGGTGATGCGGCTCGGCACGATCTTGCCGCGCTCGGACACGTAGCGCTGCAGCAGCTTCACGTCCTTGTAGTCGATCTTCGGCGCATTGGCGCCGGAGAACGGGCAGGTTTTGCGGCGGCGGAAGAACGGGCGGCGCGACGGGATCTGCGAGAACGAGTTCATTTGTCACTCCTCGCTCGCCGTTGCGGGCTCTCCGGCCGCCTCGCGC
>DASPZC010000237.1:0-1814 GCA_035636455.1 Xanthobacteraceae bacterium | reverse complement strand
TGACCGCCTCCTCGAAGCCGATGACGGCGCGGGAATCCGTGCGCGCGATCAGCAGGAAATCCGGATCTGTCCTGGCCGCGGCGGCGGCGCGAATCTTCGCCAGATATTCGTCGAGCGCGATCACCGTCTTGTCGTCGAGGTGCCCGCATTTCTTCGGGAAGCCCTGGTCCTCGATGTGGACCCCGGCGACGCCGCGCTTCTCGTACTCGCGCACGGTCCGCGTCACGTTGAGCTCGTTGCCGTAGCCGGTATCGGCGTCGGCGATCACCGGGACTTTCACCGCGGCAGCGAGCCGGCCGGCGTTGTCCGCCATCTCGCTCATGGTGAGGAGGCCGTAATCGGGGTAGCCGAGCGTCGCGGCGGTGCCGGCGCCGGTCATGTACACGGCGGAAAAGCCGGCCTGCTCGATGGTGCGCGCGCTGATGCAGTCGTAAGCGCCGGGCGCGATCAGCAGGCCGTCCTGCGCGAGCAGCCTGCGCAATCGCGCCGCCGCCGAGGGAATTTGCACAGCCATGAACGCTCCTCCGGGATATAGGATCTCGCCGCCGCCGGCAGCGCGGCCGGCCGCAAGGCTCGGCATGGAGCATAGCGCAGGCGCGAGGTCATGTCCCTCCCTTGTCCGGGGAGAGGGAGTCCTGCGGCTCGCTCCGCGCAAATGGAACGTCCTGCCTCCAGGGGAGGGTGAAGCGCGCGCCGCTGATCCCGTGTAAGAAGGCGTTCGTGATGGATAAGCCGATGCAGGTTCGGGCTTTTGCGCAGGATGGGCCGGCGGCGCGCCCGGAACTCCGCATCCGCCGGGTCGATGCCATCGCGGTAGCGGTGCCGCTCGCAAAACCCCTGGCGATGTCGGGCGTGACCGTCGCGGACGCGCGCAATCTCCTGGTCCGGATCGAGGCCGCCGACGGGACACTCGGCTGGGGCGAGGCGGCCTCCGCGCCGACCATGACCGGCGACACGCTAGGCGGACTGTTGGCGGCGGTGCGCGAGCATCTGGCGCCGGCGCTGATCGGCCAGGACGTCTGGATGCGCCCGGCGCTCTGCCGCGCCCTGAGAGCGCGGCTCGTCGGCAACACCGGGGCGCATTCGGCGATCGAAATGGCGCTGCTCGATCTTTGCGGCCACGCGGCGGGACTGCGGCTGGTCGATCTCGTCGGCGGCGCGATGCGCACCGAGGTTAAACCGATGTGGCTCCTCGGCAATGCGGCGCTGGAAGATGACATCGCCGAGGCGCTGGCAAAAACCAAACAAGGATTTCACGGCTTCAAGCTGAAGGTCGGCACCAAGCCGCTGGAGGCGGAGATCGCCGCGACGCTGGCGCTGCGCGAATCGCTCGGGCCTGCGGTGCCGCTCTCGGCCGACGCCAATTCCGGCTTCACGCTGGCGGCGGCGCGCCGCTACCTCGATCGCACGCGCGAGGCGGACTTGCAGTTCCTGGAACAGCCGCTCGATCCGGCCGACCTGCGGGGTCTCGCGGCGCTGGCGCGCTCTTGCGCGGTGCCGATCGGCGCCGATGAGGGCATTCACTCGCTCGCGGACATCGAGCGACAGGCCCGCCGCGGGCTTGCCGGCGTGTCGCTGAAACTGATCAAGCTCGGCGGCATGAGCGCGGCGCTCGAGGCCGCGAACTTGTGCGAACGGCTCGGCCTGTCGATCAACGTCGCGGCGAAAATCGCGGAGACCAGCATCGCCAGCGCGGCCGCCGTGCATCTCGCCTGCGCGGTTCCCTCGGCCGACTGGGGCGTAAGCCTCACGCATTTCTATCTCGCCGAGGATATCGTCAAAGCTCCGTTGCCGCTCGGCGAGGGCGCGGTCGC
>DASPZC010000236.1:0-3810 GCA_035636455.1 Xanthobacteraceae bacterium | reverse complement strand
GAAGCTCATCCGCCTCAAAATCTTCCCGAACCCCGATCGCCGCGCTCATCCTCGTTCCCCCGAATCAATCTATCCGGGCAGAAATGAATCACACCGCAGCCCCGATAGCCAAGAGTCAGCCCTTCCGAAGGCTGGTATAATGATCGAACGCCTTGCCGAGCTGCTGCGCCGGAAAGACCTTGTATTTGATCGTGCCGTTCGACGCCTTCTCGATCGAGGCGCCCCACTCTTCCATCGCCTTCTGCAGCGGATGGCTGGGCGGCACCCAGTGCGACAGCTTCAGCTCGATTGTCCTGTCCTGTGCCGACGCGCCGACGGCGGCGCCCAGCGCCATCGCGGCCCCGAGCACGCATGCGCCGATTGTTTTCATGATGTCCTCCCTCATCTCCGTAGCCCGGATGAGCGAAGCGAAATCCGGGAGTGCCGGTCCCGCATTTCGCTGCGCTCATGCGGGCTACCGACTTGTAATGCTTTATAACAATCGTGCTATGGTCGGCGCAAGGAAGGATCGCGGATGCGCAATGGGTCGAAACGACGGGTGAATCGGCACGCGGGCGCCCGTCCACCGGCCCGCCGGCACGGCGAGATCGACCTCGGCCCGTTGCCGGGACTGATCGGCTACATGCTGCGGCGCGCGCAGATCACCGTATTCCAGGACATTTTCCGCGCCTTCTCGCAAGTCGACATCCGTCCGGCGCAGTTCCTGGTGCTCACCATCATCGAGCACAATCCCGGCCGCACCCAGTCGCAGGTCAGCGCGGCGCTGCGCATCAAGCGCACGAACTTCGTCGCCCTGCTCGACAGCCTGGAGAGCCGCGGGCTTGCCGTACGCCGGCCGGCGCCGTCCGACCGCCGCTCACACGCGCTCCATCTCACCCCGGCCGGCAAGGCGGTGATGCGGCGGCTCAAGCAAATGGTCGACAGGCTCGAAGCCGGCATGGTGGCGCGCATCGGCGAGGACGGCCGCGACGCGCTGCTCAAGCTGCTGCACCGCTTGGCGGAAGGCTCGCACAAGGCCGGCGAAGCGCGGCCGGTGCGGCGCGCGCACGCCGCCGCCAAATCGAGGCGGCGTCAGGCCACGCCGAAGCGTTCCTTGACCTCCAAGGGCACCGGCTGAGACTGCATCTCGTTGCGGTCGTCGGGATGGCGGCGGATCCACACGCGGGTCTCGGAACATTCGACCGCAAGTTCATGCGCCTTGCGCAGCCGATGCTGCACGACGAAGCTCGAGCGGCGGAACTCGGCGACGCTCGACTCGATCTCCACGTCGTCGCCGAACCGGGACGGCAGCAAGAAACGGGCGCGCACGTCGACCAGCGGAAAGCCGGCGAAGTCGTAGACCTGCATCATCCTGAACTTGGTGAGGCCCAGCGCGCGCTCGAACAGATAGGCGGTGCAGTCGTCGAACATGGCGAGGTAGCGCGGGAAGAACACGATCCCCATGGGGTCGCAGTCGCCCCATTCGATGCGGACCTTACGCGTGTTGGTCAGCGTGGCCATCGCGGCGCGCTAAATTCTTGCATGGCGCATGTTCTTATCGGCGAACCGGTATCCACTTCGCCGGAACATGCGCTAGCGCGGCGCCATGCGCAACGCGCCGTCGAGCCGGATCACCTCGCCGTTGAGATAGCCGCTGCGCACGATATGGACGACCATGTCGGCGAACTCGCGCGGGTCGCCGAGCCGCTTGGGAAACGGCACCGCCGCCGCGAGGCTCGCCTGAGTGTCCTCGGGCAGGCTGCGCAGCAACGGCGTGAGGAACAGGCCGGGCGCGATGGCGAGCACGCGGATGCCGAACTGCGCCAGCTCGCGCGCGGCCGGCAAGGTGAGCGCGACGACGCCGCCCTTGGAGGCCGAATAGGCCGCCTGGCCGATCTGGCCCTCGTAGGCGGCGACCGAGGCGGTCGACACGATCACGCCGCGCTCGTTGTCGGCGAGCGGCGCGAGCTTCGACATGTCGGCGGCGGCGAGCCGCATCATGTTGAAGGTGCCGACGAGGTTGATCTGGATGACGCGCGCGAAATCGCCGAGCGGCATCGGCCCGTCGCGGCCGACGATGCGCTTGGGCGGGCCGATGCCGGCGCAGTTGACGAGGATGCGCGCGCCACCGTGCCGCTCGCGCGCCTCGGTCACCGCCGCCGCGGCGCTGTCCGCATCGGCCACGTCGCAGCGCACCGCAACGCCACCGATGCGCTCGGCGACCGCGCGGGCGGCGTCGACATTGATGTCGAGGAGCGCGACCTTGGCGCCGGCGCGCGCGAGTTGCGTCGCGGTCTCGGCGCCGAGCCCCGAGCCGCCGCCGGTGACGAGGGCGGGTTGTCCGTTCACGTCCATCGATGTGCCTCCCCCCACGCCGTCTTTACTCGTGATGCTCTGTTGCATTCCGCCGATGGGCGGTCAACGGGCTCCCTACCTCTCCCCGCTTGCGGGGAGAGGTCGCCGCGCGTTCTTTACGCGCGGCGGGTGAGGGGGCGTTCCGGAGAGCGCGCTACCCGCAGAGGCCCCCTCACCCCGACCCTCTCCCCGCAAGCGGGGAGAGGGAGCTGCGCGAGCCATCGCTCACCCCCACGCCATGGTGCTGGCGAGCACCCAGCCGTTCGCGTAGGTCGTGTAGGTCAGGTTCTTCTTGCGCGCGAGCGTCTGCACGCTCTGGAGCAGCGGCATGGTGGCGCCGGCTTCCACCGCGACCTTGTTGAGCTCGCGGTAGCCGGCGATGCGCTTGGCGTAGTCGGCGATGTTGAACAGCTCCTGCACCTTGTCGCCCACCTCCATGCCCTTCCAGGCGGAGAACGGCATTTTCGGATTGAGCAGATAGCCGGCGAAGATTTCCGGATCGCCGGTGGCGTTGTCCCAGCTATAGAGCGTCGCCTCCGGCAGCTTGGTGGCGCGGTTCAATTCGAAATATTTGGCGTATTCGATCACCTCCAGCTCGGCTTCGATGCCGACCTTCTTCCACATCTGCGCGACGGCGCGGGCGATGTCGTAGTCGCTGGGGAAATGGCCGTTGGTGGCGGCAAAGCGGATCGCCGCCGGCTTGTCGGGCCCGTAGCCGGACTTCGCCAGCAGCGCCTTCGCCTTCTCGGGGTCGTAGGCGAAGCGGTAGTCCGCGAGATAGCCGGCGGTTCCGGGCGTGGCCACGACCGAGAGCGGCACCGCGGCGCCGCCGTAGAAGGCCTTGGACAGCGCGTCCTTGTCGATCGCGTGGTGCGCGGCGAGGCGCACGTTGGCGTCGGCGAAGCCGAGGTCGTTGCGCACCTGCAGCAGGATCACGCGGGTGATCGGCGCGATCTCGGCGGCGAGCGAGGCCTCGCGCCCGAGCCGCGCCACCTCGCGCACCGGGATGTTGATGGTGAGATCGAGCTGGCCCGACTGAATCGCCGCCACGCGCGCCGACGGGTCCTTGACGATGTTGAACGTCACCCGCCGCATCGCCGGCTTGCGGCCCCAATAGCGGTCGTTGCGCTCGAGCACGATGCGCGAATTGAGCTGGTATTCGACCAGGCGGTACGGTCCGGTGCCGACCGGCTTGTCGCGGAAAACGTCGACGCCGACCTCCTCCATATAGGCCTTGGGGACGACGTAGCTGCCGAGAAACGCGAGCCATTGCGGGGCGGTCGGCGCGGGCGAGTTGAACTTCATCACCGCGCGGGTCGGCGAGGCCACCTCGATGTCGACGACCTTGCGCCAGGAATTGGCGGTGTCGACCTTATGGCCGGCCTTGATCCGCTCGAGGAAGGTGTAGCGGAAATCCTCCGCCGTCATCTTCGCGCCGTTGTGGAAATAGACGTCGTCGCGCAGCTCGACCGGCAT
>DASPZC010000235.1:0-1691 GCA_035636455.1 Xanthobacteraceae bacterium | reverse complement strand
TCGACGGCCTGGTCGATGAGGGCACGCTCGAAGCTCTGGCGCTGCCGCCGGAAGCGGTCGCCGCGCCGCCCGACCCGGACCACCACGCGACCGATTTGACGCCGGCGCAGCAAACGGCCGCGGATGCGCTGCGCGCCACCGTGGCGGCGGGCGGCTACGCGGTCACCCTGATCGACGGCGTCACCGGCTCGGGCAAGACCGAAGTTTACTTCGAGGCCGTCGCGGAAACTCTGCGGCGCGGCCGCCAGACGCTGATGCTGATGCCGGAGATCGCGCTGACCGCCCAGTTCCTCGACCGCTTTGCCGAGCGCTTCGGCGTGCGGCCGGCCGAATGGCATTCCGAGCTGTCGCCGCGCCGGCGCGCGCGCACCTGGGCGGCCGTCGCGGCCGGCGAGGTGAAGGCGATCGTCGGCGCGCGCTCGGCCCTGTTCCTGCCCTATGCCGATCTCGGCCTCATCGTGGTCGATGAGGAGCACGACCCGGCCTACAAGCAGGAGGACGGCGTGCGCTATCACGCGCGCGACATGGCGGTGGTGCGCGCGCATATCGCCGCGATCCCGATCGTGCTCGCCTCGGCGACGCCCTCGGTCGAGACCGAGGTCAACGCGCGGCGCGGGCGCTACCGGCGGCTCGCCCTGCCGGAACGGTTCGGCGGCCAGCAGCTGCCGTCGATCGAGCCGATCGACCTCACCCGCGAGGGCCCGCCGCGCGGCCGCTTCATCGCGCCGCGGCTGGTGGACGCGATCGGCGCCACGATCGAGCGCGGTGAGCAGGCGCTGCTTTTTCTCAATCGCCGCGGCTACGCGCCGCTGACCCTGTGCCGCGCCTGCGGCTTCCGGCTGCAATGCCCGACCTGCGACAGCTGGCTGGTCGAGCACCGCTTCAAGCGCCGCCTCGTCTGCCATCAATGCGGCTTCGCTACGCCGCCGCCAACGGCATGCCCGAAATGTCAGGCGACCGAATCCTTCGTTGCGTGCGGGCCCGGCGTCGAGCGGCTGGAGGAGGAGGTCGCGGCGCTGTTCCCGCAGCGCCGCATCCTGGTGCTCTCGAGCGATCTCGTCGCCACCGTCGAGCGCCTGCGCGAGGAACTGGCCGAGGTCGAGCAGGGCCTCGTCGACATCGTCATCGGCACTCAGCTGGTCGCCAAGGGGCACCATTTCCCCAAGCTCAACCTCGTCGGCATCGTCGACGCCGATCTCGGCCTCGGCCACGGCGACCCGCGCGCCGCCGAGCGCACCTTCCAACTGCTGCATCAGGTGATCGGCCGCGCCGGCCGCGAGGAAGGCCGCGGGTATGGCCTGATCCAGACGCATCAACCAAATCATCCGGTGATGCGCGCGCTCATCGCCGCCGAGCGCGACGCGTTCTATTCGGCCGAGATCGAGGCCCGCGAGCGCGCCGGCTATCCGCCGTTCGGACGGCTGGCGAGCCTGCTGGTCTCCGGGCCCGAGAAGCCGGCCGCCGAGGCCTATGCGCGCCGCCTCGCCGCGCTCGCGCCGCGCGAGGAGGACGTGCGCGTGCTCGGCCCGGCCGAAGCTCCCATCGCCATGGTGCGCGGCCGGCACCGCCTGCGGCTCCTGGTGAAGTCGCGCCGCGCCTTCGATCTCTCCGCCTACCTGCGCGACTGGCTCGCCGATGCGCCCGCGCCCAAGGGCGGCCTCAAGCTCGAGGTGGACGTCGATCCGCAGAGT
>DASPZC010000234.1:0-9978 GCA_035636455.1 Xanthobacteraceae bacterium | reverse complement strand
AGGACAAGGTCGCCATCCTCGGCATGGGCTGCTCGCAGTTCGGCGAGCGGTGGGACAAGGAGGCCGACGACCTCATGGTCGAGGCCTATCTCGAGGCACTGGCCGACGCCGGCATCGAGACCAAGCAGATCGACGCCGCCTGGCTCGCGACCGCGATCGAGGACCAGCACGTGGGCAAATCGGCGGTGCCGCTCGCCCGCGCGCTGCGCCTGCCGTTCATTCCGGTCACCCGGGTGGAGAATTTCTGCGCCAGCGGCACCGAGGCGTTCCGCGGCGCGGTCTACGCGGTCGCCTCGGGCGCGGCCGATATCGCGCTTGCGCTCGGCGTCGAGAAGCTCAAGGATACGGGCTACGGCGGCCTGCCGCAGCGCAGCCGCGGCGTGCTCAACAACATGACCTGGCCGAACCTCTCCGCGCCGGGCAGCTTTGCCCAGCTTGCCGCCGCCTATCGGGCGAAGCACGGCGTCGCGGGCGGCGACCTCAAGCGCGCCATGGCGCATATCTCGGTCAAGAGCCACGACAACGGCGCGCGCAATCCCAAGGCGCACCTGCGCAACCGCATCACGGTCGAGACCGTGCTCGGCGCGCCGATGATCGCCGAGCCGCTCGGGCTCTACGATTGCTGCGGGGTGAGCGACGGCGCTGCCTGCGCCATCGTGACGACGCCGGAGATCGCGCGCGGCATGGGCAAGCGCGACATCGTCTCGGTCAAGGCGCTGCAAGTCTCGGTGTCGAACGGGCTCGAGGCGCAGCACAATTCCTGGGATGGCAGCTATTTCGCCACCACGCGCGTCGCCTCCAAGCGCGCCTATCAGGAAGCGGACGTGAAGGACCCGCGCGAGGAGCTGAGCCTGATCGAGGTGCACGACTGCTTCTCGGTGACCGAGCTCGTCACCATGGAAGACCTGCACATCTCGTCCGAGGGCGGCGCCATCCGCGACGTGCTCGACGGATTCTACGACGCCGGCGGCAGCGTGCCGTGCCAGATCGACGGTGGCCTGAAATGTTTCGGCCATCCGATCGGCGCGTCGGGCCTGCGCATGATCTATGAAATCTATCTGCAGATGCTCGGCCGCGCCGGCGAGCGCCAGCGTCGCGAGGAGCCGCGCCTCGGCCTCACCCACAACCTCGGCGGCTTCCCGCACCAGAACGTCTGCTCGGTGTCGATCGTCGGACGCTACGAGGGGTGAGCGGACACGATTGCGTGATGTGATCGAGGCCTTGCGCCGGCGCTGCGGGTTCCGGCGGCAATCCGGACGCTCGGCTTTCGGAGCGCGTTGAAAATTTGCGCCATTCTCCGGCGGCAAAGGAGAATGGAATCGTCACCCCGCCCGGCGCATATCAGGCAGACCGATTTGAGGGTTTGCGTCCCGCCGGATCGGACCCAGTATTGCGTTCATGTCATAGGCGCCGGCACCGCCGGGAGCGGGCGCGAGGGGGTCGAAACCGAGACCGTGCCGGACAGCCGTCCGGCCGGTCGCAACGGTGCGGCCATGGACAAGATCGAGAACACCATCGGGAAGGGGGTCGTCGCCGGCTTCGTGGCGACCTTCGTGCTGTCGGTCCTGCTCGACCCGATTGCGATGCTCGCGCCACCCGTGTGGCCGGGCTCGCCGGTGATCGGCTGGCTGCTGCATTTCTTCATCGGCACGGTGATCTGGGGCGTCGCCTTTGCGATGGTGCACGATCATCTGCCCGGCGCGTCGTGGCTGCGCGGGCTCATCTTCGCGATCGGGGCCTGGTTGCTGGTGGCCGCGGCCGGAGCCTCGCTGATCGAGGCGCGGCTCCTCGCCATCGATGTCAACGCGTCGATGATCCTGTCGACGCTCGCCATTCACGTGCTCTACGGCGTGACCTTGGGCGTGATCTACGGCTGGCTGCTCGACCGCGCCGGGGCGCCGGCGCCTCCGCGTCGGCGGCGTCGCGACGCCCCGCATCCGCTCGCGCGCTGAGCTGCCCTTTCCGCAATCACCGATCAGGGCAATCGCATCTGGCAGTTCGCGGCTCCCTCTCCCCGCAGGGGAGAGGGATGGGGTGAGGGGGTTACGACCTAACAAATTTGCGTGGTAACCCCCCTCACCCGGATCGCTTCGCGATCCGACCTCTCCCCTGTGGGGAGAGGTCAAGAAGAGCGCGGCCCGCTCAGGCGGCGAGGCGCTTGTACTGCGGCTCGGCGGCGAGCTTGCTGGTCCAGTCGGCGAGCGAAACCTTCGCTTCCTGCTCGATCACCGGACGGATGTGCTCGAGGAGGTGCATGATCTTCGCGCGGTGGCTCTCGACGCCCTCGATGCTGATCGTCGTCGGCCCGCGGTTGATGAGCTCGAGCGCGATGGCCATGAGCGGCACGCATTCGGCAATGCTGGCCTTGCCATCCGCACCGCCCTCGCCGAACACGGCGACAGGCTGGGCCTTTCCGTCCATCAGGAACTCGAACGCGTCGGTCAGGCGGGCGATGAGCTGGGTGGTCGGTTGCGATGTCGTCATGGCTGGCTCCCTCGGTTCTACGGTAGATGCTGGATGCTGGATTTCAGGCGAGGCTTCGGGCGATCTCGGGCTGGGCAAGCATGTCGACCGCCCAGTCGTCGAGGGTCAGCGCCGCCCGGCTTTCGATCACCGGCTTGATCTCGACCAGGAGCTCCATGGCCCTGGCGCGGTAGGCTTCCACGGCCTCGATGGTGACGTCGCCCGGTCCGCGTCTGATGAACTCGGCGGCGACGGTCAGCAGCGGCACGCATTCGGCGAGCGTCCGGGGGACGGCCTTGGCCGGCCGGCGGGTGTGGAGGAAATAGACGTTGGCCACGGAGGCATCGGTGATCTCGAAGGCGTCGTCGAGCTCGGCGGCGGTCTGTGCGACGACCTGCGCGACGGAACGAGAGGTCAGCATGGCGGTGTCTCCTGTTGGATCGGCACGGCGAAAGGCTACGGGATGTGCGGCCGGGCGTAAAATTTAAGTTATTGAAATATAAATATAACTTCGAATAGACCGCGTGCCGGATCGACCCCGCCGCGCCGGCCGGACAACCGCCCGCAAGGCCATGTGCCGCCTGCGAAATACGCCCGGGACAGGGTCCGTAGAATTGCTAATGTCCCGGAGGATTAGGCGATCACTCGATCGAACCGCTTAGACCGCCGTTTACGCTTTGCCGAATCTTTCGAACGGGGCGAATGAACCGAACGCGAAAAGCGGCGACGGCGCGGCCACGGCGCACGGGCGCGGCGAAGCCGCGCGTGCGCATCAAGCGCGTCTACGAGGAGCGGACGGCGCACGACGGGCGGCGCGTCCTGATCGACCGCCTGTGGCCGCGCGGCATCGCCAAGGCCGCGCTTGCGCTCGACGCCTGGCGTCCCGACCTCGCGCCGAGCCATGAGCTGCGGCGCTGGTACGGCCATGAGCCGGCGCGGTTCGCCGAGTTCGACCGGCGCTATCGGGCGGAGCTTGCCCCGCTCGGCGAGGCGATCGCGGATCTGCGCCGCGCGGCGCGCGAACGCCCGCTCACCCTGCTGACCTCGGTGCGCGAGCTTGATCTCAGCCACGCCACCGTGCTGCGCGCGATCATCGCGGCGGTTGACGCGGCGGCGCCACGTCGACCCCGGCAAGCCCCGCGCGCGCGATCGCCGCGGCGATGAAGCCCGAAGCGCGCGCCTCCTCGATCAGGCGATCGGCTTCGGCGAGCAGCCGCGCGTTGCCCTTGGCGACGACGATCGCCTGCTCCACGCCGTAGAAATTGTCCGGCACGATGCGCAGGCTCGGTTGCCGGGCCACGAAGGTCGTGAGCCGCTGGCGGTTGGCCGCGTAGGCGTCGATGTCGCCGGCCTCGAGCATGCCGAGCGCCGCGTCGAGGCTGCCGCCGGCATTGCGCTTGAGCTGCGCCTGCTTGAGCGTGCGGGTGAGAAAATAATCTCCGGCGTCGTTGAGGCCGACGCCGACGCGCACGCCGGGACGGTCGACGTCGGCAACGGAACGGATCGGCGAGCTTTCGCGCACCAGATAGGTGTTCTGCGCCAGCGAATAGGGTTGAGAGAAATCGACCTGGGCCGCGCGCACCGGATCGAACGCGACGAACCCGATGTCGGCGGCGCCGTCCTTGACGCTGTCGATCACCGGCTGCACGCCGGGCACGCCCTTGATCGCGAACGGCACGCCCAGCCGGCGCGCCAGCTCGCGCCCGAGATCGGCGGCCGGCCCGCTCACCTCGCCGGTCTTGCCGTCGGTCACCGCCTGGACCGGATTGTTGGCGATGAAGGTCGCGCGCAACGTGCCGGTGGGAACGAGGTCGTCGGCGTGCCCCGATAGTATCGCGCATCCAATCAGGACTGCGACGAGGGCCGCACGCGCGCGGAAAACCATGACGTGCTCTTCATCCAAACCGCTGCCGCGCCAGCGCCGCGCCCCGGCCGAGCGCGACGAGCTTGGCGGCGGCGACCGCGCGGCGCATCGGCGCCATGCCGCAATTGGTGCAGGCGATGATGCGCTCGCGCGGCACGTATTGCATCGCTTCGCCGATCGTGGCGGCGACCTCCTCGGGGGTCTCGATCGCGTCGCTCGCCACGTCGATCGCGCCGACCAGCACGTCCTTGCCTTCGAGCAGGGCGAGGAGGCTCATCGGGACGTGCGAGTTGCGGCATTCGATCGACACCTGATCGATGCGGCTTGCCGCCAGCACGGGAAAGATCGCCTCGTACTGGCGCCATTCGCCGCCGAGCGTGGTCTTCCAGTCGAGATTGGCCTTGATGCCGTAGCCGTAGCAGATGTGAACGGCGGTGGTCGCGGTCAGTCCTTCGATCGCGCGGTGCAGCGCCGCGACGCCCCACTCCTTGACCTCGTCCATGTAGACGTTGAAGGCGGGCTCGTCGAACTGGATCACGTCGACGCCGTCGGCTTCGAGCCCGCGCGCTTCCGCGTTGAGGAGATCCGCGAACGCCATGGCCATCTTCACCCGGTCGCCGTAATGGGCGTCCGCGATGGTGTCGACGATGGTCATCGGCCCCGGCAGGGTGAACTTGAGCTTGCGCCGGGTGTGGGCGCGCGCGAGCCGCGCCTCGGTCGCGTGGACGCGCCGCTTCAGGCTCAACGCGCTCGCCACGGTCGGCACTATGGCTTTGTAGCGGTCCTTGCGGATGCCCATCTCGACCTTGCGCGCGAAGTCGATGCCGTCGACCGCCTCGAGAAAGCCGTGCACAAAATGCTGGCGCGACTGCTCGCCGTCGCCGACGATGTCGATGCCGGCGTCCTCCTGCTCCTTGACGGCGAGGAGGGTGGCGTCACGCTTGGCGTCGTCGAGGTCGGCGCCGGAGAGCCGCCACGGCGCCCATAATTTGTTGGGCTCGGCGAGCCAGGACGGTTTGGGCAGGCTGCCCGCGATCGTGGTTTCGAACATCCGTGTTCCTTTGGAAGAGCGAATAGTGAGCAGCGAATAGCGAATAGCGAGCAGAGATCCTCTGTTTTCCCTATTCGCTATTCACTATTCGCTATTCGCCTATTCCCGCCAATCATAGAGCCAATCGTAGTGGCCGAGCAGTCTCTCCCCGCCGACAGCAGCGAGCGCGAGGTTGCGCGCGACGGCCGCGGGCCCCTTGAGGTGATAGACGATCCCGTTCCATCGCGCACCGCGTTGCGCCCGCGCGGTGCGCCGCCGCCGCAGCCCTTCATAGGTGCGCAGCGCCGCCGCCGGATCGTCGGACGCCCGCGCCAGGCACGACGCCAGCACGGCGGCATCCTCGATCGCCATGGCGCCGCCCTGGGCGAGGAACGGCAGCATCGGATGCGCGGCGTCGCCGATGAGGGTGACCGGCCCATGGCCCCATTTGCGCGGCGGCCGGCGGTCGTAAAGCGACCATTTGAGCCAGGCCTCGGGCGCCTCGACGAGCGCGCGGACGCGCGGGTGCCAGCGGGAAAACCGGCGCAACAGCTCGGCGCGCGCTCCGGCCGTGCTCCAGCCGCGCGCCGGCCGCGTATCGCCGACGATGGCGACAATGTTGATCATCGCGCCGCCGCCAACCGGGTAATGCACGAGATGGGCATCGGCGCCGAGCCACAGGAAGGTCGCAGGCTCGCGCAAGTCCGGCGGGACGCGATCGGCCGGCACCAGCGCACGCCAGGCGGTGCGGCGGCGAAACCGCGGCCGGCTGCGGTCGCCGAGTCTTGCGCGCGTGACGGACCACAGCCCGTCCGCCCCGATCAGCGCGATGCCGTGCTCGTCGATCGCGCCGGACCGGCCTTTGGCCACGACCGTGACGCCATGGGCGTGGACGGCAAAGTCCTCGACCCGGCTGCCCAGGCGAAGCACCACGTCGGGCGTCGCCTCCAAGGCCTCGACCAAGGCAGCCTGAAGGTCGCCGCGATGGATCACCCAATAGGGCGCGCCATAACGCAGCGCGGCCGCGCCCCCGAGCGGGATGCGCACGATTTCCTTCGCCCGCGTCGCCGCGAGGACGCGGATCGCCTCGGGGGCGACCGCGCGGGATTTGAGCCGTTCGCCGAGCCCAAGGCCGAGCAGGATGCCGGTTGCGTTGGGCGAAAGCTGGATGCCGGCGCCGGTCTCCTCGAGCCGTTCGGCCTGCTCGAGGACGACGACGCGGAACCCCTCGCGGGTGAGCGTCAGGGCCGCGGTCAGCCCGCCGATCCCGGCGCCGGCGACGATGACGGTACGCGAGCGCGCCATTAGAGCATGATCCCGAAAAAGCCTGCCCCGGACTTGATCCGGGGTGGATACCGGTTTTCGGAAAAGATCATGCTCCAACAATAAGCTGGAGCGGGATGACGATTCGAAGAAAAGTCATCCCGCTTTAAACCCTGCGCCGCCGCGGCTGTTCAGGCGGCGGCTTGCTCATGCCACGCGCACTCCGCCGGACGCGCCTCGCCGGAACCGAGCGACGGATCGTACCGATAGAGCGTCGAGCAATAGGGGCAGACGATCTCGGTCTCGTCTCCCATGTCGAGAAACACGTGCGGATGGTCGAACGGCGGGGTGGCGCCGATGCACATGAACTCGCGCGAGCCGATCTCGATCACCGCCACGCCGGGATCGTTGTGGAAATGGGCAACGACATGATCCGCCATGATGCGCCCGCTCGTTCGGTGGCCCGCGCCGCACCATAGCGATCGGCCTCGGCGATGCCTAGGATATTTGCCGAGACGTGCTATGCAACCGCGCACCAAAGGGCGCATCGCATGCTTCGTTTGCAGATCGCATTACCGCTTCTTCTGGCGGCAGGGCTTGCGCTGGCCGCGCCGTGGACGTTGCCGCGCGGGATCGAGGCCGGGCGAGCTCTGGCGGCGCGCGACGATCCGGCCCGCATCGCCGATCTCGCCCTCGAACAAAGCTTCGATGCAGCCGCGGCGAAGCGGGAAATCGAAGCGGCGCTGGCGGCCGATGACCCGGAGCTTGCGCAAAGCTTTGTCGAGCTGGCGGGCCAGCGCGGCATCGACGTCGATCCGGATCTCGCGGGCAAGGTGGAAGCGGACAACGGCGCGGCATCCTCGCTCGGCGCCACCGCCTGGCGCTTTGCCCGCGGCTTCGTGACCGGCAATCCGCAGGACATTGCGAGCCTAGCCGGGACCGCGGCGGGCGATCTCTTCGTATTCGGCGATATCCGCGACGCCGCCCGCGAGACGGCACACGTCCTGCGCGGCGAGGAGCCCAACCGGCTCCTGCTCGGCCTGTCGCTCGGCGGTATTGCGGTGACGGCCAGCGCCTACGCGAGCCTGGGTGCGGCCGCGCCGGCGCGGGTCGGGCTCTCCCTCATCAAGGCGGCGGGCAAGAGCGAGCGGGCGGGCGCGCGGCTTGCGCGCGTGCTGCGGTTCGAGCGGCCGGCGGCGTTGATCGAGGCCGCGGGCAACGTCGGCCGCGTGCAGGCCAAGGCCGGCAGCCGCGCTGCGCTCGAGACCTTGCGGCTCGCCGAGCACCCAAAGGACCTCGGCGCCTTCGCCCGGCTCGCGGCGGCCAAGGGCGGATCGACCCGGGCGGTCGTAAAGCTGCTTGGGCGCGGCGCGATCGTGCTGGCGCGATCGGCGTTCGATCTGGCGATCGTGCTCTTCTGGGCGGTCGCGAACGTGATCGGGTTCTGCGCGTCGCTCAAGCGGACGGCCGAGCGCGCCACGCTCGCCGTCATCCGCCGCCGCAAAGTCCGCCGCCTCGCGCGACGAGCGGCGGCAGTGGAAGCGCCTGCTCCCGCCTGATTTGACTCATTGTTGGAGCATGATCTTTTCCGAAAACCGGTACCCACCCCGGATCAGGTCCGGGACAGGCTTTTTCGGGATCATGCTCTGATGCCGCGCTTTCAGAACGGATCGGTCGAGATCGATTTTCTCGACGAAGGCGAGGGCGATCCCGTGGTGCTCATCCACGGCTTCGCCTCGACCAAGGAGGTCAACTGGGCTTTTCCCGGTTGGGTCTCGACTTTGCGGCGCGCCGGGCGGCGTGTCATTGCGCTGGACAACCGCGGCCACGGCCGGTCCACGAAGCTCTACTGGCCGCAGGATTACGCCATCGACGCCATGGCCTCCGATGCGCGCGCGCTGCTCGCCCACCTCGATCTGCCGCGCGCCGATTTCATCGGCTATTCGATGGGCGCGCGCATCAGCGCGTTCCTTGCCGCCCGGCACGGCGAGATTGTGCGCGCCGCCGTGCTCGCCGGGGTCGGCGCATCGTTGGTCGAAGGGCGGCAGATGAGCGAGGCCATCGCGGCGGCGCTCGATGCGCCGTCGCTCGCTGAGGTCACGGACCCGAGAGGCCGTGCGTTCCGCGCCTTCGCCGAGCAGACGAGAGCCGACTTGCGGGCGCTTGCGGCCTGCATCCGCGGCTCGCGCGAGGCCTTGCCGCGCGCCGAGGCGCAGGCGATCCGGGCGCCAGTCCTGATCGCGGTCGGCACCGCCGACGACATTGCCGGCCCGGCCGAACCGCTCGCGAAAATCATTGCGGGCGCGCAGGTGCTCGACATCCCCGGCCGCGACCACATGCGTGCGGTCGGCGATCGGGTATTCCAGGACGGCGTGCTCGCGTTCCTGGCACATCGGCCATGACGCGCCGTCTCGAACCCGCGACCGCAACTTTCATCGGAGCGGCGGGAAACCGGCTTGCCGCCGACGTGTTCGGCGAGAGCGGGCGGGCGGTTCTCCTGCTGCATGGCGGCGGCCAGACCCGCCATGCCTGGCGCAAGACAGCGGAGCGGCTCGCGCGCGCCGGCGCGACGGCTTACGCGCTCGATCAGCGCGGGCACGGCGACTCCGATTGGATCGCCGACGGGACTTACGGCTTCGCCGCCTTTGCCGCCGACGCCGCAGCGGTGGCGCGTGCGCTGGCCGCGCGGTCGGGGGAGCGGCCCATCGCGATCGGCGCTTCGCTCGGCGGCATGGTGGCGCTCATCGCCGAAGGCGAGGCGGCGGCGAACGGCGGATCGGCGTTCACGGCGCTCGTTCTCGTCGACATCACGCCGCGGGTCGATCCCGCCGGCGTCGCCAAGATTCAAGGCTTCATGCGCGCCCACGCGGCGGAAGGGTTCGGCTCGATCGCCGAGGCGGCGGAAGCCGTCGCCTCATACCTGCCGCATCGTCCCCGGCCGCGCTCGCACGAGGGTCTCAGGAAGAACCTTCGCCTGCACCCGGACGGCCGCTGGCGCTGGCACTGGGACCCGCGATTTCTCGATTCCGCGCGCGGGGCCGGCACCGGCCGCGATCAGGTGGAAGCGCTCATGACGCAATCCGCGCGCCGCGTCCGCGTGCCGACGCTGCTGGTGCGCGGCGGCTCTTCCGAACTCGTCCAGGACGACCACGCGCGCGAGTTCCTCGACCTCGTGCCGCACGCCGAATACGTGGACGTGGCCGGCGCCCGCCACATGGTCGCCGGCGACAGCAACGACCACTTCTCGGCGGCGATCCTCGATTTCCTCGCGCGGTTCAGGAGAACAGATGACGGAGGTCAGAGGTCGGAGGTCAGAGGTCAGAGGTCAGAGGTCAGAGGTCAGAGGTCAGAGGTCAGA
>DASPZC010000233.1:0-1788 GCA_035636455.1 Xanthobacteraceae bacterium | reverse complement strand
CCAGCGTGAACGGCTCCTGTTGCGGCACCCGGATATCGACGTTCTCGACCGCAAACTCCCCCAGCCGCCCGCTCTCAAAACCGTTGAACCGCACCGCCTCGACCTTGGATTCGCCGCCCGCGGGCACCACGACCCGCAGTCCCCGCGCCTCCATCCGGCCCATGCGCAGGCCCTCGTAGAGGCCGGCGAAGCGCTCCGACAACTGCCCCATCTCCTTGGGCGACGGCGTGCCGCCGGCCTTCCTGGTCGCCTCGAGCATCGCCATGACGGCGGCCAGATTGTACTTGCCCGGCTTGATCTCGAAGGCGTCCCCCGCGAAGGCCTCGATCTCGACGCGCCCGCCCTTCTGGAATTCGAACTTGCTGGGGCCGGCGGTCACCGGGCCATAGGCGCGGCGGTACGGCCCCTCCTTCGTCGTCTCGGCCGGATCGAGCATGGCCAGCACGACGTCGAGATCGATGTCGTTTGCCGTCCACTTGGTGAACTCGCCGTCAAAGTTGCCCAGCTCGGGCACGGTCGAAGAGAGCTTGAATCCGGTCCGCTCGATGCTCAGGCTGGCGACCCGGCGCTCGCGCACATCGGTGAGCGCAATGCCCGACACCGCGTAGACCACATCGACCGGGCTCGACGGGGCACCGGCGGTGGCGGGCATGAGCGTCTGTACCGCGACATCGACGCTGGGCACGGTGATCGAGGCGACTTTGACGGCCGCGAGCGCGGCGCGCGCCGCCGCGATATCCGAGGAGCCGTCGGGCTGCCGCGCCGGCGCGTCGGGCATCGACAGGCCGATGAACTCGACCTTGGGCGCCCGCAGGTTCATCGCCCATGCGCTCGATTGGATCACCACGTCGTCGACGAACAGGGTGCGGCGGATGAGATCGAACCCCACGGCGCCGTGCGCGGCGGTCAATCCGGCGGCGCGCATCGTCTCGAACGCGGCGTCGACCTCCTTCTCGGCCCGCACCTGGGCCCATTTGGTCACGCCGAAATAGCCGCCGGCCGCGAGCAGCACGAGGACGACGAGGCCGATCAGGATCTTGCGCATTCCCGACTCCCATCCGAACGCCGGAGCTTGGCCCGCGCCCCGTGCCGTGGCAACCTCCGAATTGCGAAGGGGTGAATGGGGAATGGCGAATAGTACGAGAACCTCATCCTGAGGAGGCCGCACCGATCTCGGGTTTGCCCGAGATCGGCATTATGATGCGCAAGTCGGCAGCAGCCGACTTGCGGGCGGCCGTCTCGAAGGATGGCAACAGGCGCGTTTGCTGCCATGGTTCGAGACGCCGCGCCGCGCACGGCTCCTCACCATGAGGGCGGTGTTCTACTCGGCATTCCCCCTCTGGAACAGCCGCATGAACTATAACTGGTACTGGGGAATATTCGCGGACATCTCCCCCGACGGGGCGCACACCTATCTGCAGACGCTCCTCATCGGCACCGCCTGGACGCTGGCGACGGCGCTCTGCGCCTGGATCATGGCGCTCACCTTCGGCTCGATCGTCGGCGTGCTGCGCACCATGCCGTTCCGCTGGGCGATCCGGCTCGGCACCGCCTATGTCGAGCTGTTCCGCAACATCCCGCTGCTGGTGCAAATGTTCCTCTGGTACTTCGTGCTGCCGGAGCTGGTGCCGCGCGGCATCGGCACCTGGCTCAAGCAGCTGCCGGACGCCTCGTTCTACACGGCGGTGGTCGCGCTCGGGTTCTACACCTCGGCGCGAGTGGCCGAGCAGGTGCGCGCGGGCATCGGCAGCCTGCCGCGCGGGCAGCGCTTCGCCAGCCTCGCGCTCG
>DASPZC010000232.1:0-2475 GCA_035636455.1 Xanthobacteraceae bacterium | reverse complement strand
CAGGCGGCCAATCCGGATCTCGTCTATCTCGCGTCCTATCCGCTCGACAGCGCCGGCATGGTGCGCGCCGTCAACGAGATCGGGCTCAAGACCCGCATGTTCGGCGGCGGACTGATCGGCCTGCAATTCGCGAGCCTCAAGCAGCAGCTCGGCAGCTATCTCAACGGCATCATCACCTTCGACACCTACGTGCCCGAGCCGACCATGCAGTTCCCGGGCATCAAGGACTTCCTCGCGCGCTATCAGCAGAAAGCGCCGGCGGTGGGCGCCGACCCGCTCGGGTTCTACACGCCCCCGTTCGCCTACGCGCGCATGCAGGTCATCGGGCAGGCGGTCGAGGCGACCAAGAGCCTCGACCAGAAGAAGCTTGCCGACTACCTGCACGCCGCGACCTTCCCGACCATCGCGGGCGACATGAAGTTCGGTCCCACCGGCGAGCAGCCGCAATCGCGCCTGCTGCTGGTGCAATATCAGGGCATCGAGGGCAATTCGCTCGAGCAGTTCAAGCAGCCGGGCAAGCAGGTGATCGTCTTCCCGCCCGAGCTGAAGTCGGGCGAGTTCAAATATCCGTATTCCGAGTTCAAGCGGTGAGTTCCCTCCCCCGCAAGCGGGGGAGGGAAAAGCGGCGCGCGCTCGTCATCGGCGGCTCGCTGGGCGGCCTGTTCGCCGCGCATCTGTTGCGCGCGGCCGGATGGGAGGCGGACGTGTTCGAGCGCATCGGCGACGATCTCGCCGGGCGCGGTGCCGGGCTCGGCACCCACGACGCGCTCAAGGACGCGATGCGGCGCATCGGGCTCGACGTCGAAACGCCGCTCGGCGTTGCGACCCACTCCTATGTGTGCCGCGACCGCAGCGGCCGCGCCGTCAGCGAGATCAAGCTCGACCGCGTGATGAGCGCGTGGGCGCGCCTCTATCGCCCGCTCAGGGATGCGCTGCCGGCGGCAAACTATCATCCCGGCATGGCGCTCGCGCGCGTCGAGACGGAGGAGCGCGGCGCGACCGCGATCTTCGCCGACGGCACGCGCATGGCCGGCGATCTTCTGATCGGCGCCGACGGGGTGCGCTCCACGGTGCGGACCCAGTTCCTCCCCGACGTGAAGCCGGCCTACGCGGGCTACGTGGCGTGGCGCGCGCTCACGCCGGAGGCCGACGTTGCACCGGCGAGCCGCGAGGCGCTGTTCGAGCATCTCACCTTCTGCATCCCGGACGGCGAGCTGTTGATCTCCTATCCGGTGCCGGCGCGCGACGGCGACCTGCGTCCCGGCCGTCGCGACTACAACATCGTCTGGTACCGGCCGACCGACCCCCGACAGCTCGCCGACATCAACACCGACGCGGCGGGCCGGGTTCACGAGCAGGTGCCGCCGCCCCTGATCCGGCCCGAGGTGACGGCGGCGGTGAAGGCCGACGCGCGCGCGCTGCTGGCGCCGGCGGTCGCCGATGTTTTCGTGCGCACCGACCAGCCGTTCTTCCAGGCGATCTACGACCTCGCCTCGCCGCGCCTGGTGTTCGGACGCGTGGCGCTGCTGGGCGATGCGGCCTTCGTGGCCCGGCCGCACGTCGGCGCCGGCGTTACGAAGGCGGCGCTCGACGCGACCTGCCTCGCCGATGCGACGGCGGCGGAGCCCGACCTCGACGCGGCGCTCGCCTATTACGACCGGGAACGGCGGCGGTTCGGCGACTGGATCGTCGCCCGGTCGCGGGATCTCGGGGCCTGCATCGGTGTGTCAGCGATACAAGCGGAATCCTCGCTACCCCGCGCGGGCCGGCCCGAATTCGTGATGCGGGAATACGCCGCGCTGCCCGCCGACGTGAAGAATTGGGCCGCCGGAACGCTGCAGCGCGCCACCGCCTGAACGGGAAGACGAGACATGCAGGGCAAGATCGGCCTCGAAGAACACTTTGCGATTCCGGACACGCTCAACGACTCGCGCGGGTTTTTGCCCGACGACGTATGGCCCGTGCTGCGGCATCGCCTGATCGACATCCAGGACGATCGGCTGCGCGAGATGGACCGGCACGGCATGGAGATGATGATCCTCTCGCTCAACGCGCCGGCCATCCAGGCAATCCCGCATCCCGCGCGCGCCGACGACATCGCCCGCAAGGCGAACGACGTGCTGGCCGCCGAGGTGGCGAAGCGGCCCGACCGGTTCCAGGCGCTCGCGGCGCTGCCGATGCAGGACCCGCAGCTTGCCGTGCGCGAGCTGGAGCGCTGCGTGCGGCTCGGCTTCAAGGGCGCGCTCGTCAACGGCTTCTCGCAGGTGAACGACAAGGACACGGCGGTCTATTACGACCTGCCGCAATACGGGCCGTTCTGGGAGACGGTCGAACGGCTCGACGTGCCGTTCTACCTGCATCCGCGCAGCCCGCTGCCGAGCCAGGCGAAGAGCTACGAGGGCCATGCCTGGATGCTGGGGCCGGCCTGGGGATTCGCCCAGGAGACCTCGGTGCATGCGCTGCGCCTGATGGCGA
>DASPZC010000231.1:0-7960 GCA_035636455.1 Xanthobacteraceae bacterium | reverse complement strand
ACTTGAAGCATCTCGGGGACGAGGCCGCCGCCAGGATCGATGCGTTTGCGCCCCTGGCGCAACGGATCGAGACCGTGGTGCGGGACAGCCGCGGCGACCTGCTGGCGCTCCTGTCCCCCGTGACGGACGACGGCGGCGCCGCACTGACCGATGCGCTCACCGCGCTCGCGCAGGAGTAATTCCTCCCCTGAAAGCGCCGCGTCTCGAACCATGGCAGCGAACGCGTCTGTGGTCATCCCTCAAGACGGCCGCTTCGCGGCCTCCTCGGGATGAGGTTCTGAGATCTGATTTACTCCGCCCTCATGGTGAGGAGCCGCGCGCGGCGCGGCGTCTCGAACCATGGCCACAGACGATTGTTCCGGCTGACGCCGCGGCAAAACGGGTATAATGTCCCACCGGCAACGGAGCACATCCCATGGAGCTGCAATCGCTCGGCTATGTCGGGCTTCGCGCCCGCAATCTCGACGACTGGGCGGGCTTTGCGACGAAATTCCTCGGCCTGCAGCTGATCGACAAGTCGGCGTCGTCCCTGACCTTTCGCATGGACGACCGCCGCCAGCGCGTGGTGGTCGAAGCCGACCGCGGCGACGGCGCGGGCTTCTTCGGCTGGGAGGTCGCGGACGCCGCCGCGCTCGATCGGCTGGCGGCGCGGCTCGAGGCGGCGCGCGTGCCGGTCGAGCGCATGCCGCGCGCGCTCGCCGACGAGCGGCGCGTCAAGGACGTGATCCGCCTGCGCGATCCGGTCGGCAATGCGCTCGAGGTGTTTTACGGCGCGGAGATCGCGTCGGATGCGTTCCGCCCCGGCCGCGCCATCTCCGGCTTTCGCACCGGCCCGCTCGGCATGGGGCACGTGGTGCTCAACGTCGAGCGCATCGACGCCGTGCGGCCGTTCTATCAGGACCTGCTCGGCTTTCGCCTGAGCGACTACACGCTCAAGCCCTTCACCGCCTACTTCTTCCATCTCAATCCGCGCCACCACAGCCTCGCGCTGCTCGAAGCCGGCCGCAACGGCATTCACCACCTCATGGTCGAGCTGTTCATGCTCGACGATGTGGGCCAGGCCTACGACCTCGCCGTCATGGAGGAGGGCCGCATCGCCACCACGCTCGGGCGCCACACCAACGATCACATGACGTCGTTCTATTCGCATACGCCGGGCGGCTTCATGGTCGAGTACGGCTGGGGCGGCCGCACCCTCGATCCGAAGACGTGGAAGCCGGCGGAGGTGACCGAGGGGCCGAGCCTGTGGGGCCACGATCGCCACTGGCTGTCGCCCACGGGGCTCGCCGCCTCGCGCGAATTGCGGCTTGCCGCCGCGGCACAGGGCCGGCGCGAGCCGGTGCACGTCATCGACGGCAACTACGCGCTGGCGCCCGGCGTCTGCCCGTGGTGGGACGCCGCCCGTAAGGCCGGGTGAGGCGCCGTCTGCCCTGCGGCGCTCAAGGCCCATAACCTTTGGTTCTTTTTTGGCAGAACGAATTCAAGAAAACCTAGGAAAATCAACGGGGGCCTGAACCTCCCGGGTTTCCACCGCGGTCGGGCGGCGTCGTCCCGCCGCCGTGGCCGTCGTCGTTACACCAAAAGGTCACCGCAATATCGGCGCATCCGGGTCTATGACCTGCCTGCGGCCGGGTGCCCTTCGGCGCCCGCCTGCCGTGACCGGGTTCGTGCGCTCGGGTAATACCAACCGAAGGGGACGGGCGGCATCGATTCGCGGCCCTTCCCGCCAACGCCGCCTCCGCCGATGAACGAACCCAGCTCCGCCTCGGGTGCCACAAGGCTGCTGCGCATCCTGCTGATCGGCTCGATCGCCGTGCCGCTCGCGGTTCTCGCCGGCGGCGGCTATCTCGCGTGGCGCTCGACCCTCGAGCGCTCGGAGGTCGACCTGATGCGCCGGGTCGCGATCGCCGAGGAGCACGCGCTCAAGGTGCTCGACACCCAGCAGCTGGTCGCCGCGCGCGTCAACGACCTGATCGGCAAGCTCCCCGACGAGGCGATTTTGATCGAGCAGCTCGTGCTGCACGAGCAGCTCAAGCAGGTGATCAAGGGCTTGCCGCAGGTGCAGACGGTCATCGTGATCGGCCGCGACGGGCACCCGCTGGTGAGCGCCAACGTCTACCCGGTCGACCGCAATATCGACCTCTCCGACCGCGAGCATTTCCAGGCGCTGCGCGACCGGCGCGCCGACCAGCACGTCATGGTGATCGAGATCGGGCGGCTCGACGGGCAGCGGCACTTCATCCTGTCGCGCCGCAAGGAGAGCGAGCCCGGCAGTTTCGACGGCGTCGTCTCCGTGACGGTCTCGCCGCAATACCTGCACGCCTTCTACGCCAAGCTCGTCAACGCCAACCCCGATTTCACCGCGGCGCTGTTTCGCACCGACGGGATCAACCTCGTGCGCTATCCGCCGCTTGCCCGGACGGGCGGGCGCGGCGATGCGCTGCTTCGCGCCATCGATAACGACCCGCAGACCGGCGTCTTCCGCGGTCCGGGCGGACTGGACGGCGTCGACCGCGTCATCGCCTACGACAAGCTCGAGGGCTATCCGGTCTATGCCACGGTGGGCCGCACCTGGGATTCCATCGTTGCCGAGTGGCGCCAGGCCATGCTGCCGCACCTTTATTTCGGCGTGCCGGCGACGCTCGGCCTGGTCGCGCTGTCGCTGCTGGCGCTGCGCCGGACGCGCCGGGAGGAGCAGGCGGTCGGCCGCGCGCACGAGGCGACCGAGCGCCGCGAGGCGGCCGAGGAGGCGTTGCGCCAGTCGCAGAAGATGGAGGCGGTCGGCCAGCTCACCGGCGGCGTGGCGCACGACTTCAACAACCTGCTCACCGTCATCATCGGCAATCTCGAGCTCGCCCAACGCCAGCTCGAGACCTGGACCGAAGCGTCGCAGGACCGGCTGCGCCGCACGCTCGCCAGCGCCATGCGCGGGGCGCAGCGCGGCGCCAACCTGACCCAGCGCCTGCTCGCCTTCTCGCGGCGCCAGCCGCTCAGTCCGAAGCCGCTCGACCTCAACAAGCTGATCGGCGGGCTCACCGACTTCCTGCGCCGCTCGCTCGGCGAGACCGTCGATCTCGAGACGGTGGGGGCGGGCGGGCTGTGGAAGGTCGAGGCCGACCCGGTGCAGCTCGAAGCGGCGCTGCTCAACCTCGCCGTCAACGCGCGCGACGCCATGCCGGACGGCGGCAAGCTCACCATCGCGACCGGCAACATCTACCTCGACGAGGCCTATTGCCGCGGGCACGCCGACCTCAAGCCCGGCCACTACGCGCGGATCGCCGTCACCGACACCGGCGAGGGGATGCCGCCGCAGGTGCTCGCGCGCGCGTTCGAGCCGTTCTTCACCACCAAGCTCGCCGGCCAGGGCACCGGGCTCGGCCTCTCGCAGGTGTTCGGCTTCGTCAAGCAGTCGGGCGGCCACGTGACGATCGACAGCGCGCCCGGCAAGGGAACGACGGTGACGATCTACCTGCCGCGGCTGTTCGTGGACGTGCGCGAGGAGGCCGTGCCGGAGGGCGAGATCAAGGGGGCGCTGCCGGGCGAGAGCGTGCTGGTGGTCGAGGACGACGAGGAGGTGCGCCTCTACATCGTCGAGATCCTGCACGCGCTGAACTACCGCGTGCTCGAGGCCGCCGACGCCGGCGCGGCGCTTGCGCTGATCGATCGCGGCAAGACGCGCATCGATGTGCTGCTTACCGACGTGGTGCTGCCGGGGATGAACGGCCGCCACCTCGCCGCCGAGGTTGCCGCTCGCATCGATGCGGTCAAGGTGCTGTTCATGACCGGCTACTCGCGCGATGCCATCGTGCACCACGGCCGCCTCGACCCCGGGGTCGAGATGATCCAGAAGCCGTTCACCGAAGCCGCCCTGGCCGCCCGTATCCGCGACGTGCTCGATCAGGCCCGCGAGCGCAAGGCCGGGTGACGCATACTCCCTCTCCCCGCTTGCGGGGAGAGGGTCGGGGTGAGGGGGCATCTGTGAGTGCGCGCTTGCTTGGACGCCCCCTCACCCGGATCGCTTCGCGATCCGACCTCTCCCCGCAAGCGGGGAGAGGTGAAGAGCCCCTAGCCCGGAGTCCTTTTTACTCGACCTTGATCAACAGCCGCAGCGATGCCGCGAGCGCGGTCGAGACGCCCAGGATGGCGGCCATGGCGAGGAGGCCGACCAGATAACCGCCGGTCGCGTCCCGCAGTGTCCCCATCAGCTCCGGCCCCACATAGCCGCCTGACACGCCGATCGTATTGATGAATGCGAGGCCCGAGGCGGCGCCCATGCCGCTGAGGAATCGCGTCGGGATGCTCCAGAACACCGCGCGCGCGGAGGTGATGCCGATCGCCGCGATGGTGAGGCCGGTAAGGGCAATCGCCAGCGAGCCGGACAGCACGGAGAGGACGAGGCCCGCGGCGCCGAGGCCGCAGGCGATGGTCAGATTGCTGATCTTCTTGCCGCTCTTGTCCACCTTCAACGCCCACCAGATCATGGCGATGGTGGCGAAGAGATAGGGGATCGCGGTCAGGAAGGTGACGGCGAGGTTCGACATGCCCTGGCCCTTGATGATCTGCGGCAGCCAGAACAGCAGCCCGTATGAGCCGAGGGTGAATCCGAACTGGATGAGGGCGCAGACCAGCACGCGGGGATCGGAGACCGCCGCGCGGATGCTGGTGCGCGCGCGCTCGCGCGGCTCGGCGGCAAGCATCGCGGTCAGGGTCTCGCGCTCCTGCGGGGTCAGCCACGATGCGGTCTCGGGTCGGTCGGCCAGCACGCCGGCGACGACGAAGCCGAAGATGACCGCCGGCAGGCCCTCGATGATGAACAGCCATTGCCACCCGGCGAACCCCCAGGTCCCGTCGAGGTGGAGCAGCAGCCCGGAGAGCGGCGCGCCGATCACCGTCGAGAACGGGATGGCCACCAGGAACCCGGCGAGGATGCGGGCGCGGTATTGCGCCGGAAACCAGGCGGACAGGTAGTAGGCGATGCCCGGGAAGAATCCCGCTTCGGCGACGCCGAGCAGGAACCGCACGATATAGAAGCTCCACACCTCGCTGACGAAAGCCATGCCGACCGACAGGATGCCCCATGTGATCATGATGCGCGCGATCCACAGCCGCGCGCCGAAGCGGTAGAGCGCGAGATTGCTGGGAACCTCGAACAGGCAATAGGCGAGGAAGAAAATGCCGGCGCCGCGGCCGTACTGCGTCGCCGTCAGCCCGATGTCCTTGTTCATCGTCAGCGCGGCGAAACTGATATTGGTGCGGTCGAGATAGTTGATGATGTAGGCGAAGGTGAGAAGGGGGAGAAGCCGAAACGCGTTCTTGCGAAGAAATCTTCTCCTGTTGCGGATCCATCTGCGTCGCCCGCCCCGGCGCCGATGATTGTGGCCGCGCCTGGCGGGCGCCGCGCCGGTGCGAAGGGCGACTATATCGGCGGCGCGGGTGCGGCGAAATACACGATCGCCACCGCGGTCACCGCGATGCGGGACAAAACAAAAAGCCTCGCCCGGCGCCGCTGCGAAGCGCTGAGCCGATGCGTCGTTCGCGTCTACCAGCCGCAGGTGCAGCCCGGCCGGGTCACGACCGTGGCGGCGGGAACCGTCGCGTAGCCGTAATCGTCGTCGGCCGCGGCGTAGCCGTAACCGTAGTCGGCGTAGCCGTATCCCGGCCCCCAGCTATACGCCGGAGCCCAGCCGGAATCGTAGGCGTAAGCCGGGTCGTCATAGTCGTAGGCGTAGCCCAGGCCGTAACCGTAGCCCGGTTCCCAACCCCAGTCCCAGGCGCCGGCGACGCCGGCGCCGACGCGGAACCGGTCGCGGTCACGCCAGCGCCTGTCCGTACGGCGGTCGCACCGAAGCCTCCGCATTGCGCACGCAATTTGCCGGCGGACGCCGCGGTCCTTATGTTGCGGCCCGGGCGCGCGAGCGCGAGGGACCTCGATGACGCGGCAAACGATGCTGTGGGGCGGCTTGGCGGCTGTGCTCGCGTTGGTGCCGGCGACAGCGAGCGCCGACGATCTCAAGAGCTGGCGCCACGGCCTGCTCGAGGCGAAGAGCGACGCCGGCTTCACCATGATGGCGGGCCTGCGCGGCTTCGCCGAGAAGCGCGGCCTCAAGCTCGACCTCCTGCAGGTGAAGAGCGAGCCGATCGCGCTCAAGGCGCTGATCGCGGGCGAACTCGAATCCTACGAGGGCGGGCCGGGAAGCGGCATCGTGGCGGCGGCGCGCGGCGCCGACATCAGGATTGTCGCCTGCGCCTGGCCGGGGTTCGTGCACGGCGTGTTCGCCGGTCCCAAGGTCGCCAAGGTCGAGGACATCCGCGGCAAGGCGTTCGCCACCTCGGCGCCCGGCTCGCTGCCCGACCTGCTCGCCCGCGCGGTGCTGGAAAAATACAAGGTGCCGGCCGGCGAAGTGCGTTTCGCCAACATCGGCAGCGACAACGATCGCTACAAGGCGCTCGACGGCGGGGTCGTCGATGCGGCGATCCTCTCGGCCGAGTTCGTTCCGGTGGCCGAGCACGGCATCCGCCTGCTGCTGGCCGGCCGCGAGGTGATGCCGAACTTCATCCGCGGCTGTTTCATGACGACCGGCGCGGTGCTGTCGCAACGGCGCGACGACGCGGTCAGGTTCGTCGCCGCCGAGATCGAGGCGCTGCGGTTCGCCGTCGCCCACCGGGCCGAGGTCGCCGCCCTCACCCGGGAAGTGACCAAGGCCAAGGCCGGCGATCCGCGCCCGGAATTCATCTTCGACGAAGCGATCCGCCACAAGGACGTCGACCCGGAGGCGCCGCTCCCGCTCGATAAGCTCGCCTGGATGCAGGATCAGCTCATCCATGCCGGCAGCATGCCGGCGCCGATCGACCTTGCGAAGCTGGTCGACGCGAGCGTGCGCGCCAAGGCGCACGAACTGCTCAGATAATGACTGCCATGCCGAAGCTCGACGCCGCGACCCGCGACAAGCTCAAGGCCGCCGGGTTGTGTCTGTCCCCTCGCGCGCCCCAGGACGACCCCGGCGCCATCGCATAGCCGTACCCGGAGCCGTGGTATCCGTGATGGCGGGTTCTCGCCTCCGCCGTTGCGGTGGCGGCGAGGAAAAGCACGGTCGTCGCGACCAGCAAAACTTTGCTTACCATCGAATATCTCCTCGCCAGCGGACCGCCGCATCGGGAGCGGCCTCGACTCCCGCGATTTCAACCCGGCGCTCGGACGGATGTTCCCTTTCGGCGCGTCTTTGTGCGATCGCGGTAATGAATTGGAAAACATAAGTCTCGGTTTAGGTCGCCGAAAATGCGTCGGATTAATTGGTCTTGCAGAGCTTCGGTTGTAGGGCATGGCCCGGCTGGCGCGCGTCCGCGGCGAAGGGTCCATTCGCCCGGCAGCGCACGAGCGGACGTCCGGGGCGGTTGCAGTTCCCTTGTACCGAACCCGTTCCGGAGCAGGGGACGATCATGCCCACCCGGTGGTTCCGACGCACTCGCCCGGCAGGCGCGCTATTCGGCGGCATCCGGTTTCGCCTGTTCGGCATGATCCTGCTCGTGGTTCTGCCGTTGCTCGCCATTCACGGCTTCGATCTCTATCAGGAACGGCAGCGCAATATCGACGCGGCGCATGTGCGGGCCCTCGATCTCGCGCATCGCGGCGCCGAGCTGTACGAGCGGACCATCCTCGAAGCGCGGATGTTTCTCGACGTGATCGCGCAGGTCCCCGAGGTCGCGCCCGGCTCCCCCGCGGCGTGCAACGCGTTCCTGGAGCGGGCGAGCAGCGCGCGCGGCTGGTTGCGGGCGCTATGGGTGCTCGGCACGGACGGCCGGGTCGCGTGCGCAACGACGCCGGGCGTGATCGGCGCCGATCTGTCCGACCGCCCGCATGTCCGGCGCGCCATGGAGAGTCGCGAATTCGTGGTCAGCGATTTCTTCATCGGCAAGGTGACCGGCTGGCCCATGAGCGCGGTGGTGCTTCCGGTCATCAACC